>NZ_JBEYUS010000033.1:0-63991 GCF_040643635.1 Saccharopolyspora sp. NPDC047091 | reverse complement strand
GCACCAGCTGCGCGCATGGGACCATCAGGCTCAGCGTGCGGGCCGCGCTCGCCCCGGCGGCGCCGAAGCGGATCTGGCCGTGGCAGTCGAGGTCGGTGGTGACCTGGGCGCGCTCGGCGAGGTGTTCGGCGAGATCGACGACACCCGGCCCACGGTGATCTTCGCCTACACCGTGAAGGGGCACGGGCTGCCGACCGAGGGGCACCCGCAGAACCACTCCTCGCTGCTCACCCACGAGCAGTTCGCCGAGCTCGCGCCCCGGCTGGGCGCCGAGGTGGACCGGCCGTGGCAGCGGTTCGACGCCGATACCGCCGCGGGCAGGTTGTGCGCCGAGACCGGAGCCCGGTTGCGCCGCGAACCGGTGCCCGCCACCGCGCCGCCCGCGCTGCCGCTCGACATCGGCCGCACCCCCACCGGCACCGCCACCACGCAGGCCGCGCTGGGACGGGTGCTGCTCGACCTCACCCGGCAGTCCCCGGAGGCGGCGCGGCGCGTCGTGACCGTGTGCCCGGACGTCAGCTCCACCACGAACCTCGGTGGCTGGGTGAACAAGGTCGGCGTGTGGTCCTCGCGGCAGCGCCGGGACTGGTTCGCCGACGACGCCGAGACCATCCTGCACTGGCGCGAGCAACCGACCGGGCAGCACGTGGAACTGGGCATCGCCGAGACGAACCTGGTGGGGATGCTGGGCGAGCTCGGCTCGACCTGGAGCCGCTGGGGCGAGCCGCTGCTGCCGATCGGCGTGCTCTACGACCCGTTCGTGGAGCGGGCGCTGGAGCCGTGGGCGTTCGGCATCTACAGCGGCGGGCAGTCCATCCTGGTCGGCACGCCGTCCGGGGTGAGCCTCGCGCCGGAGGGCGGCGCGCACCAGTCGGTGAAGACCCCGTCGATCGGGCTCGAACAACCCGGGTGCACCAGCTACGAACCGGCGTTCGCGCAGGACGTGGAGTGGACGCTGCTGGCATCGCTGGCGCAGCTGGGCAAGCCCGGCGGCACCTCCGCCTACCTGCGGCTGTCCACCCGACCGCTGGACCAGACCCTCGCCGCGGTCCCGGCCGACCCGGCCGCGCGGGAACGCCGCAGGCGGCAAGTCGTCGCCGGGGCGTACCCGCTGCGCAGCACCCCGGACCCGAAGGTCACCATCGCCGCGATGGGCGTGACGGTGCCGGAGGCGCTGGCCGCCGCCGACCGCCTCGGCCAGGCCGGGGTGGACGCCGACGTGGTGTGCGTGACCAGCCCCGATCTGCTGTTCCGCGCGCTGCGGGCGCGGCAGGGGCGCCAGGACGGGCCGAGCTGGATCTTGGACCAGGCGTTCCCCGCGCACCGGGCGGCGCCGCTGGTGACGATCGGCGACGGGCATCCGCACACCCTCGCCTTCCTGGCGACGGTGAACCGGGTGCCGAGCACGACCCTCGGCGTCACCGACTTCGGCCAGTCGGGCTCTCCGGAGGACGTCTACCGCCACCACGGCCTGGACACCGACACCATCGTCCGGGCCGCCCTCGACCTGCTGACCTGAGCCGGGCCCGCGCGCCTGCCGGCGGGGAGCCGCGGCTCCCCGCCCGCGCGCCCGGCCCGGTCCCGTCTCCTGCCAGCGGGTTCGCCGCTGGCAGGAGACCGTCCGCGCTCGCACCGAGCCGGGCGCGACGCACGTCAGGAAGCGTCGATGCGCCACCAGTTCTTGTCCTGGTCGCCGTTCGCCTCCAGGACGACGACCTCGTTCATCCCGTCGCCGTAGTACGGCACCACGACCTGCTCGGTCGACCGGGAGACGATCTTGTACTCGGCGCTGCCGAACGACCTGGCCGGCAGGGACCACTGGAATTCGGGGACGTGCCGGCACTCGCCCTGGGTCAGCGCGGTCTTCCCGTAGTACTGGCCGCCCGGCTTGAGGCACTTCCCGGTCCGGTCGTTGCGGATCAGGTAGTACCCGGCGGAGTTCTCGATCGACCACCGGTCGCCGTCGGCGGTGCTCGCCGAATTCCACGCGTACATCCAGATTCCGTCGTTCGAGTTGTTCCCGTAGTTCTGGGGCAGCAGGCTGCCGTCGGTGACCTGGTTGATGATGCGCAATTCCGAGGAGGCCGCACCGGCCACTCCGGAGAGCATTCCGGACAGCGCGGTCACCAGAACGGCCGCGAGGACGGCGAAACGACCGAGAACACGTTGCATGGCACACCTTTCCCAGGAATAGGCGGACCGCTCCGGCCGCCACCATCTTGATCGGCAACCGGCAACCCGAACTCGATCACACGAACGGGCGGACGCGGACGCTTCGTTTTCCGGCGACCATTCGGAAATGGAAATGAACACCTGGAATTCCGCATCGGACAGGACCCATCTGTTCCGCAGCTGGTGCCCATCGAGAACGGTCGTTGGACCGCGGCGGACATCGGTCGAATACTCGGATCGGGCGCACCGGACGCATTCCGGAGCGCCGGAACTCCCGAGAGGAATCCCGCCATGCCCTCGAACGATCTGGCCCGGTTGATGCGCTGCTTCGCCGCGCGGGCGCTGCTGCTGGCGCTCGCGCTGGGGCTCGCGGGCGCGCAGCTGCTCGCCCTGCTGGCGCTGCTCGCCGCGACCGGCCTGCTCGCCTGGTCCGGTGCCCCCGCGGTCAGCCGCCGAGGTGCGCCAGCAGCGCCCGAGCCGCCGGGTTGGTGAGCTGCGCGGACCGCCCCACCAGGCGGATCGGCCGGGTCAGGGCCGGTTCCTCCAGCCGGGCGTGCGGCAGCCCGGAGCGCTCGGCGACGGCGTCCGGCACGATGCTCACCCCGAGCCCCGCCGCGACCAGGTCGATCAGCAGCGGGACGTGCGTCGCTTCGCAGGCCCGGTTCAACCGGACCCCGGCGTCGGCGAAACCGCGCGCGATCATCGCCTGCAGGCTGCTGCCGAGGAACTCGACGAACGGTTCGTCCCCGCACTCGGCCAGCCGCACCCGCTCCCGGCCGGCCAGCCGGTGCCCCGGGTGGCAGACCAGCACCATGCGCTGCGTCCACTCGCCGAAGCGGGCGAGCTCCGCGTCGAACGGCCCCTCCCCCGCCACGTAGGCCAGGTCCAGTTCACCGGCGACGACCGCGTTCGCCAGGTCCGGCATGATCCCTTCGCGCACGTGGATGCGCACGCCCGGGTAGCGCAGCCGGAATTCGCCGAGCTCGGCGGGCAGGTCGAGCACCGTCAGCGTCTGGATGGTGCCGATCGACACCCGTCCCCGCGAGAGCCCCTGCACCGCGGCCACGTCGCCGCGGGCCGCGATCACGTCGGCGGTGATCCGCCGCGCCGTGGGCAGCAGCGCGCGGCCCGACTCGGTGAGCAGCACCTTGCGGCTGGTGCGCTCGAACAGCGCGGAGCCCAGTTCCACTTCGAGCTTGCGGATCGACGCGCTCAGCGCGGACTGCACGACGTGCACCTCGCGCGCGGCTCCGGTGAAGCTGCCGTGCCGCGCGACCGCGAGGAAGTGCTCCAGCTGCCGCAGCTCCATCCGGCCACGGTAGCGCCGGACACCGCAACGAGCGCCGAGATGGTGGTCACGGCGGGCGCCGGACCGTCCTCCGTGGACGCGCAGGACTGCTGCTGCGGCCAGGTCCGGACCGACTGCGGCACCGCGACCGGCGGTCCGGCCGATGCGGCGCACCGACGACGAGCTCACGAGCACCGGCGGTCGGCCGCGCTCGCGAACCACCGCTGCTCCGAGTGGCCCAACCGCGCGCGTTCGGCCACACCGGCGCGGGTGCGGGAGTTAGCGTGCCGGGTCCGACCTCGCGGCCGATCGCCGTGGGGGCGCGACGCCCGCCGGAGCGGGCGGCCTGCGAGGTCGGGAGCGACGCGGGGGAACACCTGGGGCCCGCGTCGACCTCGATCGGAAGGAGCATCCACCATGATCAGCCGACGATGGCGCGGAGCGGCCGCGGCACTCGCCGCCGGACTGGTCCTGAGCATCCCGGCCACCGCGCAGGCGGCCGGCGACGCGGCACCCGCGGCCGAGCAGCCGACGATGCTGCTGGTGCACGGGTTCAACACCGATCCGCCGACGTCCTGCAACACCTCGACCTGGAAGACCGCGCTGGACTACTACCAGGACGCGGGCGGCCGGGACCGCGGCTCGATGCGGACGATCGGCTACTACGCGGGCGATTCCGCGCACTGCGACGACGTGATCGGCGATGGGAAGGCCACCAAGAACCGGCCCATCCAGGACATCGCGAAGGACTTCGCCAACCACATCCACGACACGTACACGGCGAAGGGGAAGCAGGTCGACATCGTCGCGCACTCGATGGGCGGCCTGATCACCCGCGTCGCGATCCTCGGCACCCGGGAGGGCTGGAGCGGGTTCCCGTCGGAGGTGGACGTGCGCAACGTCGTCACCCTCGGCACTCCGCACCAGGGCCTGAAGAACGGGTGCACCGAACAGGAGCACGACGCCGGGAAGTGCAGCACGCAGTGGAACCAGATGACGCCGACGAAGGACGGCGGCTCCGGGTTCATCGACAAGCTGCACGAATCCGCGAAGGGCAAGGACGACCGCGGCCTGGACGACCCGTGGGCGAAGGGCATCGACTGGAGCCTCGCCGGGTCCACTGAGGACGGAACCGTCTCGTACCACTCCGCGATCGACAAGGGCCACTTCGCGCACCAGAAGTACGGTTTCGACGAAGACCTCGACGGTGACGGGTCGGACGAGTGCTCCGACCAGGAGATCGGCCACGGCGGGCTGCGCTCCATCAAGGGAGCGGGCGGGTTCTGCCTGCGGTACTGGCACCACGGCGCCGGCGGCGGCCCGCACACCACCGAGAACGGCTGGTCCCCGCTGAAGGTGGCGTTCAAGGCCGCCACCCACATCGGCGACGACCTGCCGAAGTGACTCCCGGGCCGTGGCGCGGTGCCGATGTCCGCGCCACGGCCGGGAATCCGGGATGTCAGGGCACCGGAGCCCGAGGATCGGCCGCGTGCAGGCCGAGCAGGTCGTCGGTGTCGCTCAAGTCGTGCAGCCGCCACACCGGGACCCGCACCGCCGAGCGCACCCCCGGTTCGGGGTCGAGCAGTTCGCGACGGCGCAGCATCCGGTGCAGGTGCTCGGCCGGATCGACCCCGCCCGCCGGACCGCGGTCCAGCAGGACCGAGAGCGGGACCCCGCCGTCGGAGATCGACGCGTCCACCCGGTGCCCGTTGAGCACCTGGTCCAGCTGCACCGACATCCCCGGCAGCAGCTCGTGCAACCGCCGCTGGTGGTCGTCCGGTTCGGGCGCGCGGTGCCCGCGGCGCGCGGCCGCGAGCAGGTCGGCGCCGATGCCGGGGCGCCCTTCCCAGAACGCCGCGTCCCCGGCCACCACCAGCTGCGACCGCGCCCGGGTGATCGCCACGTGCCACAGGTCGCAGCGCCGGTCCAGCCAGCGCGCCGCGTCCGCCGCGATGCCGGGCGCCGCGACCGGCGAGAGCACCACCGCGTCGCACTCCCCGCCCTGGAAGTCGTGCACGGTGCCGATGCGCACCCGCGGATCTCCGGCGAGCCGCTGCTCCAGCAACCGGCACTGCGGGCGGAACAGGGTGATCACGCCGATCGTGGCGTGCTCGGGCAGGGACCGGCGCAGCGCCGCCACCACCCGCGCCACCACGGCCGCCTCCTCCGGGTTGTGCCAGCTGCCGCCGCTCTCCGGGGCGCACGCGCGGCCGGGCACGTCCCGCCACTCCAGCGCGGGCCGTTCCATCGCGGGCCTGCCCCGGATGTCGGTGAGCACGACCTGCGCCGAGTCCGGGAACAGTTCGGCTGCGGTGTCGGCGATCCGCGGGTGGCAGCGGTGGTGCTCGTCGAGGCGGATCGCGCCGCCGGTGGCGCGTTCGACCGCGTGCCAGGCGGTGTGCCGCCGGGAGCTCAGCGCCCGTTCCTCCAGCCAATCGGCCGGAATCCGCAGGTCCCGGCGCACCCGTGATTCGGCCGCCGGGTCGAGGTGGGTGACGTGCGCGAGCTGCCCGGCGTCGCCGAGGACGACGGCGCGGCGTGCGCGGAACAGCAGCGGCAGCAGCCCGGCGATGCCGCAATGCGCGCCCTCGTCGACGACGACCAGGTCGAACAGGGCCGGCGCCAGCGGCAGCCGCGCCGCTTCCTCGCAGGTGGCGGCGCGGCCGGGCGGCTCCGGGTCGTGCTCGTCCGGCCGCCGCACCGAGGCGAGCAGCACTTCGTCGGCCGCGGTGCGGGCCGCGTCCTGCGCGCTGCGCAGCGATTCGGCGAGCCGCCGGTCGTCGGGGCGTTCCCGCAGCAGCGCCCGCTGTTCGCGCCACGCGTGCTCGGCGGCGGCGAAGTCGGCGATGGCGCGGCAGATCGCCCGCGGGTCCCGGTCCGCGCAGTCCCCCGGGTCGACGCCGAGGGCGCGCTGCACGCGGGCGCGCCGCCAGCGGGTGAAGATCCAGCCGTCGGCGGCCTTCCGGGCCCGCCGCACCCACCGGCGCGGGTGCGAGCCGACCAGTCCGGCGAGCTCGGCCTCGGTGCGGCCGAGGGCGACCGCCGCGGCGTGCCGCCGGACTCCCGCGGTGCGCAGCGCTTCGTCGATGCGGCCGACGGCGGCGAGGTCCAGGCGAGCCCGCACGGCGCGTCCCTCGGCTGCGGTGAGTTCGGCCAGCGCCTCCGCCAGGTCCGGTGCCGGGTCCGCGTCCACCGCCCGTTCGGCGCCGGTGCGCACCAGCGCGCCGGGCACTCCCGCGCAGCGGCGCCACACCTCGTGCACCGCGCGGTCGTCGGCGGCGGCCACCAGCACCCGCTGCCCGGCGCCGATCGCGGTCGCGACCAGGTTCGCGACCAGCGTGGTCTTGCCGCTTCCGGGCGGGCCGGTGACGGCACTGAGCCGCCTGGTCATCGCCGCGCGCACCGCCTGCCGCTGCGACTCGTCGGCGGGCCACGGCAGCACCGGCCGCGGCATCTCGTCGATCTCGCCGGTGTCGCCGTCGAGCAGCGCGCCGAGCGCGGTGCCCGCGACCCGGCCGGGTTGTTCGGCGATGCCCGCCAGGTCGTCGAACGCGCCGGGGCTGGCCAGCCGCGGCTGTTCGGCGAACAGCACGGCCGCGTTGCGGGCGCCGTCGCCGCGCCCGTCGAGGGTGGCGGCCAACGCGTCCGGATCGGGTTCCGCGCCGCCGGTGAGCCGGAAGGTGCCGTGCAGCAAGTCGAGCACCTCGGCGGCCATCCGCTCCCGCCGCCCGCCGCGCCAGCCCGGCGCGAACCAGGCGGCGAAGGCGTCGGTGCCTTCCACGCCGAGCCGCCGCCGCGCCAGCCCGCGGTGCGCCAGCACCGGCCCGACGGGGCGGAGCCTGCGGCCCGCGCCGGATCCGACCGGTTCGACGCGGCGCACCAGCAGCGGCGCGAACTCGGCGCCGGCACCCGCGCGTCCGGGCAGCACCACCGCCGGGTAGCCCGCCCACAGCGGATGTCCGCGTCGTTCGGCCTCGTCGAGGAACGCGGCCGCGGTGGGCGGTACCGGCGCGCAGCCGTCGTCGTCCAGATCGCCGGACAGCAACCGCTCCCGGCCGGGCAGCACCACGTAGCGCTCGCCCGCGGCGCGCACCGGGATCAGCCCGGGGTGCGGGTCCTCGGCCAGCAGGCAGCGCCGGTAGTAGCCGAGGACCGCCGCGAGGTCCGGCGCGCTCCGCTCCGGTGCGGGTTCCGGTGCGGGTCTCGCCGCCCGCCGCGCGCGGAAGGACAGCGGGATCACGTCGTCCACGTCGATCGCGGACCGCAGCGGTGGTTCCTCGCCCGCGTCGCGCAGCCGCCGGTCGAGGTGCTCGAACAGCCCGTCGGCGGTGAGCGCGCCACCGTCGTGCCCGGCGGCGCGCCACGCCTCGGACAGCCGCTCGCCGAACGCGTCGGTCCCGGTGGTGGCGAGCACGTAGGTGCCGCGCGCGGTCAGCGGGCAGCGCCGCCCGGTGCGCGTCCGCCCGCGCTGCGGCGTCGAATCCACGATGGCGACGGTGTGCGCGGCGCGGCAGGCTTCGAGCTGCTCGTCGACGAATCCCGCGCTCACCCCGGTGCCCGCGAGGTCGTCGAGGTCGGTGTCGGCGGCGAGGAACACGTGCTCCCCGCCGGGTCCGGTCGCGCCGGGCGCGGCCAGGTGCAGCAGCGCGAGCTCGTCCGGCCCGCAGCCGTCGAGGAATTCGGCGATCTCGGCGCGCAGCCGGGCTGCCGTCGGGTCCCGCACCAGTTCCACCGGCCGGTACCCGTCGTCGGCCAGCCGCCGCAGCAGGTCCGCCTGCTCCCGGCCGACCCCGATCAGCAGCGCGCGGCCGCGCCGCGGGCGGGTCACGCGTCGGCCCGCAGGTCGCGCGGCAGCGTCCGCACCAGTTCGGGGCATTCGTTCGGCCGGCCGGACAGCCACATCGACCGCCCGCCGAGCACCAGCTCCACTTCGTGCGAGGCGTCGCGGGCGCACCACTCGCTGATCGTGGCGAGCAGGGCGGGTGCGGTCCGCGCCGCGGAGCCGCCGAGCGACGCCCACAGCAGCGGACCGGCGGCGTCCTGCTCCGCGGACAGCGAGACCTGGAGTCCCAGCGCGGTGCGCAGTTCGTCGCGCAGCGACCGCACCAGACGTCCTTCGCGGTGCGGATCGCCGCCGCCCGCGACCCTGATCCAGAAGACCGTCGAGCCGTCCGCCATGCCGCCCTCTCCAGCCGAATCCGCGCAGATCGCCGCAGATCTTAGAAGATCACCGGCCCGATCCGGTCGAATTTCCGGAGATGGCACCCCGACAGCGCACAACTGAGACGATCTCAGTCACGGGCCGCCGGGGAATCCCGCACCCGCGCGGGTTCAGTCCCCCGTCCGAGGACGCGCGGTGCGCAGGTGGAAAGCGGCGCTGGACGGGTGCGCGTACTCCGGCAGCAGGTGGTCCAGCCGCTCCCCCGCCGCGAAACCCGCCGCCCGCAGCAGGTCCGCGGTCTTCGCGGCGGTGAGGCCGCTCCAGTTCGGCGTGGCCCGCCCGATCTTCCGGTAGTCCCGGGCCACCTTGAGCAGGTAGCCGTGGTCCGCGCCCGGCCGCAGCGAGGCCAGGACCCGGCGCGCGTCGTGCCGCCACCCGTGCCACACGCCGTCCGCGAGCAGCAGCGCGCCGCCCGGGTTTAGCACCTGCCGCCAGGCTCGCAGCGCCCGCACCGGCTCCGGCAACGTCCACAGCACGTAGCGGGCGCTGACCAGGTCGAACCCGCCGTCGCCCGCGACCTCGCGGACGTCGTGCCCGCCGCACTCGGCGAACCGCACCTCGACCCCGCGGCGCCGCGCCTCCTCCCGGGCGTAGCCGAGCATCGCCGGGGACGGGTCGACGGCGGTGACCTCGTGGCCGAGCTCGGCCAGCAGCGTGCTCAGGAAACCGGTGCCGGTACCCACGTCCAGCACCCGCAGCGGCGCGGAGCGCTCCGGGAACGCCGCGTGCACCGCCTTGTCGCACACCGCGCGCCACGCCTCGCGCTTGTCCTGCGCGTAGCGCTCGTAGAAGTCGTTGTAGGCCGCGGCCCGCTGGGTCCAGTTGTCGCGGACGGCTTCGATGGCGCGGTCGGTCACGAGCGGGGTCCTTTCGCCGGTTCCACCCACCCTGGGCGTTGTCGCAACCGATGTGCAACAGCATCGGACGAGCCCGAACGAAGGTCACACCCCGACCGCCCGGTGGTCCTTTCGGGAAACCGCTCTGCCCGAACGCTGCCCCCGGCACCCTTACGCGCGCCGGACCGCTCACGGAGGGTGGAGAACGACACCCATCGGAGGGCGACCGTGCGAGCAGAACGAGAACGCGAAGGAGCCGACCGGGCGAAGTCCTCCCGCCCCGCCGCCGGCAGGCGGGAGCCGCCTCCGCACCCCCGCGCGGTGGCGACGTCCGCAGCAGAAGTCCTGCACCTGCAGCACGCGGTGGGCAACCGGGCGGTCGCGCGGTCGCTCCAGCGCGTCTCGGAGGACGAGGCGGGGCAACCCGACGAACCCAGCACCTTCCTGCACCGGCCGCCGCGACACGGTCTCCGGGCGCTGGTCCCCGACTCGATCGCGGCGGGCCCGGTCAAGCGCGTGCTGCTGAAGCGGCTGAACAAGGGCCCGATGTTCAGCGATGCCGAGCTGCACGACCTGGCGCGGCAGGATCCGAAGTGGCTCGACGCGATCGGCACCGGCACCTACGACGAAGCCGTCGCCTACGCCGCGAAGGGGGAACACTACGACTGGCTGAGCCTGCCCCCCGGCAAGCGGTTGCTCGTCGCCGCCGTGAAGTGGCGCGGACCGCACGACCAGGGGACGGACAGCCCGGCGTTCACGCTGGGCAGGCAGCTCGACCTGCGCGGCGGCGGTGTCCCGGACGAGGAACGCGCGACGGTCGAGGGGCAGCGCGACGAGCAGATCCGGGAGCAGTTCGTCGACACCTTCGTCCCGGAGTTCGCGGACCAGGTCACCGACCGCACCGCCCTGGACAGGAACGCCCGGGCCAACATGATCTTGAGCAGGGTCTTCCTGATCCTCCAGAACGGCCTGAAGGTGTACGACCCGGAAGCCGCGCGGCACATCGACTACACCGACGGCGACGTCGCCAGGGCCTTGGCGCACGGCGGCCGGGTCACCATCCGCATCCCCGCATTGAACGGGGGGTCGGAGTCCGCCACCGCGCTGCCCGATTGGCTCGGCATCACCGAGAACGGGGTGAACGAGCACGAGTACGAGAAGAACCCCGACGGCTCGAAGGGCGCGAAGCTCGAGAAGCGCGACTTCGCCACCCACTACATGTCCATCCGCGGAACCGAGAAGTTCGAGGAACGCGGTGGCATGCTCGCCTCGCTGCGCAACCTCATCCCGCGCTTGGACGGCACGAAGAACGACCTCTGGGGCGTGGCGCTCGGCGCCGGCGGGATCGGCGGGCGCGACTTCAACGGTGACGTGATCATGCCCGACAACTCGCACGGCCACATGCTGCTCGTCTTCTCCCCACCCGGGCCCGACCAGGACGGGGCGTTGCAGGTCGGCTTGGAGACCATCGGTCCCGGCGGGGTCAGTCCGGTCGGCCACCGGCACGACTGGCGGTCCACGGAGGCGACGGCGAACCCCGAGTCCAGCTTCTTCGGCCACAAGAAGGAGAAGATCGGCGGCGGCAAGCTGAAGGACAACCAGCGCTACGTGCCGCTGGCGGAGCTCAGCCCTTCCGCGGGCATCGGCTGGAAGCAGTTCCTCGACGCGGTGAAGGCGAACTGGGAGGACCGCTTGATCGCCGCGGAGAACGACCCGGAGACGCGCCGGGAGCTCTACCGGCAGCTGGTCGGCAGGCGCGAGGGGCGGTTCACGCCGCAGGTGGCTCCACCGACCTGATCTCGGCGAGCTGCCCGGTGATCGCGGCCATGATGCGGTCGGTGGCCTCCCGCAGGACGGCCGCGGTGAGCGGCAGGCCGATCAGGTCGTCCAGCGGCACCGGCGGTCCGGCGGTCAGTTCGACCGGGGTGCGCCGGAACAGCCGGGGCGGACGGCGGCGCGGCAGCAACCGGTGGGTGCCCCAGTTCGCCAGCGGCACCACCGGCACCCCGGTGGCCAGCGCGACGCGGGCGATGCCGGTGCGCCCGCGCGCGGGCCAGTGCGCGGGATCGTCGGAGAACGTGCCCTCGGGGAAGAACACCACGCACTCGCCGTCCGCGGCCGCCCGCACCGCGTCCCGGTAGGCGTCCTGGGCGCGGGCCGTGCCGCGGTGCACCGGGATGTGCCCTCCGGAGCGCATCACCCGCCCCACCAGCGGAATCCGCCACAGGTCGGCGCGCGCCAGGTAGCGCGGGACGCGGCCGGCGGCGAGGCAGAACGCGGTGGCGGTGACGGGGTCGGCGAACGACAGGTGGTTGGTGGCCACCAGCACTCCGCCCGCGGGCAGGGTGCCGCGCAGCCGCAGCCGGGAGCTCAGCGCCAGCACCGGCCACACCAGGTCGATGGCCAGCCCGAACCAGCGTCCCCGGCCGCGGCGGGGGAATCGCCGCCCGAGCCGGACCGCGTCGCGCAGGCGGGCACTTCCCGAGATCAGTCGCACGAGGCCCATTCGTAGCCGACGCGGTCCCGGACTGGTCGGCGGCCCCGGTGCCCGGCCGCCCCGGCGCGGCCGCCCTGTCGCACGACGGCACCGTCGCGCGCGGCCGCACCGCCGCACGAGCGCCCCGCCCGACCGGATCGGCCGGACGGGGCGCCCGCACCCCGCGCCGGGTCACATGTTCTGCGCGCCCGCCTTGATGGCCTTGCGGATGCGGGTGTAGGTGCCGCACCGGCAGATGTTCCGGATCTCGTCGAGGTCCGCGTCGGTGATGTCGCGGCCTTCCTCGGTGACCTGCCGGACCTTCGCGACCGCCGCCATGATCTGGCCGGGCTGGCAGTAGCCGCACTGGGCGACGTCCTCGTCGAGCCACGCCTCCTGCATCGGGTGCAGGTCGCTGCCGACGGTGCCGGGCAGCCCTTCGATCGTGGTGACCTCGTCGTCGGGTCCGATGTCGCCGACCCGCACCGAGCACGGGTTGAACGCCTTGCCGTTGATGTGCGAGGTGCACGCCTTGCACACGTTGATGCCGCAGCCGTACTTCGGCCCGTAGAACCCGAGCACTTCGCGCAGCACCCACAGCAGCCGCACGTCGTCCTCGATGTCCACGGTCACGGTCTCGCCGTTGAGCCGAAAAGTGTGCTGTCCCATGCCGAAAGCTCCTCCCTCGTAGCGCCGTGCGCAGCCGAACCGAGCGCCCACCCACCCGCACGAACCAAGTCCCTGAAAAACTCGACCGAATTCCCCGGCGTTCACGCCGTCGTCCCGTCAGCGGCGAAGCCGCTGAGCAGCCGACCACCCGAGCAACTCGCACCGCAGCGGGTTCTCAGCTGCTTCCTCGCGAGGACAGCGCCTTCTCCTGTGGCGGAGCCACCGGTGAAAACGATCCCGCAGCGAGGAAGCAGCTGAGGTTCCGCCACCTCCCCCAAGCAACCGGACCAGACGGACTCAGTAAGCGAAGTCCAGGCCGTTGGTGGGGGATTGCGGGATGGGCGGCACCACCGGCTTCGGCTCGAAGCTGAGCGTGCCGTGGTTGATCGGGAAGCTCGTCGGCACCGTGCCGGTCGCCGCCCCGTAGGCGCAGGCCGTCGCGGCCATCGACGCGGGCACCCCGAATTCCCCTGCACCGCCCGGTTTTCCGGTGGTGGGCGGCATGATGATGACCCGCACGTCGGGCGGCGCGTTCCACTGCCGGGTGTAGAAGTAGTCGTCCCAGCTGCCTTCGAGGAAGGTGCCGTCCTTGAGGTGCAGGCTGGAGGTGAGCGCCTGCGCGATGCCGTCGGAGATGCCGCCCTGCATCTGCGCTTCCAGCCCGCGCGGGTTGAGCGCGAGGCCGGTGTCGACGGCGAGCACCACCTTCGTCACGCGCGGCCCGGTGACGGCGTCGCGGATCCGCCGGTTCACCGTCTCCGGCCGGCAGTCGATCTCCACGAGGACCGCGACGGCGCCCTTGTATTCCTTGTGCACGGCGATGCCCTGGGCGCACCCGTCCGGCATCGACCGGCCCCACTCCCCTTCGTCGGCGACCTTGTCGAGCACCGCGATGAGGCGTTCGTCGTCGAGGAAGGAGCGGCGGAACTCGTAGCGGTCCTTGCCCATCTTCGCGGCCAGCTGGTCGACGATGAGTTCCTGCGCGGTGCGCACGTCCGGGTTGAACAGGTTCCGGTTGGAGCCGGTGGGGAACGTGTCGTACTGCATGATCTCGTTGAGCAGCTGGGTGGTGACGCCGAACTTGTATGGCACGCCGACGGTCAGCTCGAACACCGGCACCGAGAACGCGGCGAAGTTGCCGAGTCCCAGCGGGGGCAGCCGGGCGGCGACGGAGGTGATGGCCTCGGCGAAGCCCATCGTGTAGTCGGTGGCGATGCTGGTGTGCCGCTGCTCGAAGGTGAGCACCTTGTCCCCGACGTAGCTGGCGCGGATGCGGGAGGTGCACATCGGGTGGGTGCGGCCTTGGCGGCATTCGTCGGTGCGGTGCCACATGAGCTTGACGGGCTTGCCGAGCTCGCGGGAGATCTCCACGGCTTCGAGCACGACGTCGTTGAACATGCGCCTGCCGAACGCACCGCCGCCCTGCTGGACGTGCACGCTGACCGCTTCCTGCGGCAGGCCGAGCTTGGCGGCGACCTCCTGCTTGCACAGGATCGGCGATTGCAGGCAGGACCAGACCTCGGCGCTGCCGGGCCGCACGTCAGCGACGGCGGTGTTCGGTTCCAGCGCGGCGTTGTTGCGGAAGTGGAAGGTGAATTCGCCCTCCACAGTGGACCCGGTGTCCGGCACGACGAGCGGGATCTCGGAGGCCTTGATCTTCTCCAGGACCGTCTCGTCGGATTCGCCGTCGACGCTGCCGGGTTCCCAGTTCACCTGCAACGCGCGGACCGCGTCGATGCACTGGCCGAAGGTGCGGGCGCGCACCGCGACCCCGGTGGAGATCATCACGACGTCGGTGACGCCGGGCATGCCGCGCACCGCGTCGAGGTTCACCACCGATTCGGGCCCGCCCTTGACCGTCGGCGGGCGGCACACCATCGTCGGCAGCGCGTCGGGGATGTCCAGGTCCATGCTGAACTTCTTGCGGCCGGTGACGGCCTCGCGGGCGTCGACCCGGTTGTGCGGTTTGCCGAGGACGCGGAACTCGCTCTCGGGCTTGAGCACGGCCTCGACCTGCCGGGTGACGTCGCTGGCGGCCTTCTCCGCGAGCTCGCCGTAGGGCAGCTGGGTGCCCGCGACCGAGGTGATCAGGCCGAGCTTGCTGGTGAGCAGCCCGACGGGTTCGCCGAGCTCGTTCGCGGCGGCCTGCAGCAGCCTGCCGCGCGCGATGGCGGCGGCGACCCGGATCGGGGTGAACATGGAGATCGCCGTGTTGGAACCGGCGGTGAACTGGTTGAACAGCAGCTCGGGGCGGGCGTCGGCCAGGGACACCCGGACCTTCTCCACCGGCAGGTCCAGCTCCTCCGCGATGATCATCGCGGCCATGGTGGTGATGCCCTGCCCGCTCTCGGTGCGCGGCATCTCGAAGGAGGCGGTGCCGTCCTCGTGCACCTGCACCGAGATGAGGTTCGAGGTGGGCAGCGCCGACTCGGTGAGCAGGTCGTTGAGGTCGAGGATGTCGGAGGGTTCCGGCAGCGCGGCCTGCGCGGTCGCCGGGTCGGCGAGCTGGCCGAGCTGCGCGGCGGCGGCCACGGTGGGAGCCGCCAGCAGCAGGCCGAGGAACCGGCGGCGGTCGAGACCGGTGGCCCCGGGGTCGGGGCTGTCCAGCCGAGGCGTGCGGCCCGGCTGCGGTGTGCGCTGTTCCATCGCGTTCCTTCCGCCGCCTCCCCGTGCGGCGGGGACGGCGATCGATCGACGTTGATCGGTGGTGGGATCGGAGTCCCATCCTGATCAGCGTCGGCCCGCGGATCGAGGGCGTTCCGCCCATCGATCTCCACCGGATCTTGTGCGGATTGCCAGCGCGCACGCCGCCGGATGGCGCAACGAGTGCTCGCACGACCGGTGGACTTGCCGTGATCCGGAAACTACCCTGCCTCGAACGGTGCTCCCGGCAGCCGCAAAGGAGCGGAGCTCATGGCCGACGAATCCACCGCGGAACAGCCAGGTCAGGACTTCGGCGACGGGGAACTGCGGATGCTCGCGGGGCTGGCGCGGACCTCGCTGACGCGGGTTCCGGGCCTCGCCGACGCGCTCGTGGACCAGACGTGGGGTTCGGTGTACACCCCGGACGGGCCGGTCGCCAAGGACGACCTGTGGCGCTCCTGCCGGGACAACATCCACGGCATGCTGACCACGCTGACCGGCACCGGGCCCGCGTTGCCCGACCTGCTGGGACCGGCGCGCAGCACCGGGATGCGCCGGGCGCAGCAGCACTGCCCGCTGGACTGGGTGCTGCACGCGTGGCGGCTCAGCGGCCAAGTGCTGTGGGCGGACATGGCCGAGCACGCGGGCGCGCACGACCCGCGGCGGTTGCAGGAGCTGGTCGGCTCGGCCGGGGAGCTGTGGGGCGTCACCGAGCGGTTCTCCATCGAGATGGCGCTGAGCTACCACTCCGCGGAGCAGGAGCTGCAGGGCGGCGCGGAACTCCGCACCACGATGATCATGGACGCGTTGCTGGACGGCCGGGCCGCCGAGGTGCGCGGCGAGGCCGAGCACCTGCTCGGGCTGGGGCGCGGCAAGCGGTTCGTGGTGGCCGTCGCCGAGACGTCCGGGGAACGTCCCGCCTCGCCGCGCGAGCTCGCCGACGGGTTGCGGCGCCGCGGTCTGGACTCCACGTGGCGGCTGCGCACCGGCTGCCAGGTCGGGATCATCGCCGTCGGCGACGGCCAGCCCGCCGAGATCGCGACCGCGCTGCGCGAACGCGCGGTGGCGCGCATCGGGGTGTCCCAATCGCTGTCGGCGCTGATGGAGGTCGGTGCCGGGTACCGGATGGCGATGCTGGCGATGACGACGCTGCCCGCGCACCGGCCGGGCGCGGTGTCGCTGGACGAATGCCTGCCCGACGCGCTCGCGCTGAGCTCGCCCGAGCTGGCGGACCGGATGGTGCTGGTGACGTTCGGCCCGGTGCTCGCGCTGCCCACCGCCGAGCGGGAGGAGCTGCTGCACACGGTGTCGGTGTGGATCCGGTCGCTCGGCTCGACGCTGCGGGCGGCGAAATCGCTGTACTGCCACCGGAACACGGTGCTCAACCGGCTGCGGCGGATGGAGTCGCTGACCCACCTGGACCTCAGCGACGTGACGGTGTGGCCGCAGATCCTGCTGGCGCTGTCCATCCTCCGCCGCGAAGGCCGCCTCCCCGCCGAACCCGACATCCCCTGACGCGCACCGCCCGGGTGCCGCAGGCCCCGGCGCGCGCCGATCAGCGCCCCGGGCCGGTCGTTCCCCTACCGCGTTCGTCAGCTCCCGCCGCACGCGGCTCGGCCCCGCCGAACCGGGCGTGCGCTCCGCGGGCGCCACCGGGTTCCTGGGTTGCGGCGGGAGGAGGTCGCGCAGGCCGCCGGGATCCGCGTGGACTACCGCGTCCGGCTGGAGCAGGGCCCGGAGCACCGACCCTCCGACCTGCACCGAACCGAACCGGCGCGCTGCGCGGCGGTGTTCGCGAAGTGGGCGGCGGACCTGCCGACGACGTGGTCCTCCGGTGCTCGCCGGTCAGAGGTCTCCGGTCGCGAAGTAGGCCTTGCAGGCACCCCCGTCGTCGTAGTCGGTGGCGATCTCCAGGATCCGGTCCTCGCCGACCGGCAGCAGCGAGGAGCTGTAGTTCGGGCACGGGTCGTCGCGCGCCGCCGGAACCTCGACGGGTGCGGGGATCGCGGTGGGCGTGCTCGATCCCGGCCGGTCGGTGACGAACAGCGTCGCCCCGTTTCCCTCGGCGACGGTCCCGTCGGCGTGCTTGAGCTCCTGCCCGACGGTGACGACCTTCCCGTCCGGCGTCACGGTGATCTTCGGCGCGTGCGCGAAGAACCGCCCGTCCTCGGTCGCGAGCAGCGTGCCGTGCGCGGCCGGGTCGCCCCAGTCCGAGCCGTCGTCGGAGAGCCGGAAGTAGGCGGCGCAGTGGTAGGGGTCGCCACCGCCGCAGATCTCGTAGGACAGGTAGTAGCGCCCGTCCGGCAGCGGTCGCACCACCGCCATCCCGGGCCGCAGGTCACCTTCCGGGACCTGCACCACGGGTTCCGGCGCGCTCCAGTTCACGCCGTCGGTGGAGGTGGTGCGGTGCAGCACCTGGCTGTGCCCGGGCTGGTTCTCGTCGGCGTAGTAGCAGCCGAGGGTTCCGGCGGAGTCCACGGCCAGCTCGGGTTCCCACATGCCGCCGGTGCCGGTACCGGTCGCGCAGGTCGACAGCTGCGTCCAGCTGCGGCCGCGGTCCCGGCTTTCGAACACCGGCAGCCGCATCCGCCGGTCGGTCTCCTGGTCGGCGCCCGCGCTGCCCGTCCACAGCAGGGTGCCTTCCGGCAGATCTCCCACCGCGCCGGGCAGTTCCAGCAGGGAACCGCAGCACAGGCCTTCGCCGAAGCCGTCGTCGGTGATGCGGCCGACCTCGTCGAAGGTGGCGCCGTCGTCGGTGCTCTCGTAGATCGGCACCGAACCGCCGCCGGAGCCGAAGCTGACCGTCGCCGTCAGCACCGCCCCGTTCTCCTCGCCGGCGTGTGCCAACCGGACGGTGGTCGGGTAGTAGGCCACATCCGCGGACAGCGGGGTCCCGGTCGCCGCCGGTTCCGCGCCCTCCCCCGCCGCCGTGGCGGGCAGCACCATCGCCACCAGCGCTCCGCACAGCATCGACATCCCCGGTCTCGCACGCCGCATCGGTTCCCCTTCCGCCCAGCCCGCGTCGATGATCAGGGGAAGTCTGCCCGTTCCGGGCGGTTCGCGGTAGCCGCCGACCGTGGCGGCCGCGCGCTCACCGGTCCGCCCACGCCGGGCCGTCCGGGAACCGGAAGCGGTGCAGCGACTCGGGCAGGACGCGCGCGCTGTAGCCCGGTTCCTCCGGCGGCAGGTAGCGGTCGCCGCGCAGCCGCACCGGGTCGGCGAAGTGCTCGTGCAGGTGGTCCACGTACTCCACCACCCGGCCGTCCAGCGAGCCGCTCACCGCCACGAAGTCGAAGATCGACAGGTGTTGCACCAGCTCGCACAACCCCACACCGCCTGCGTGCGGGCACACCGGCACCCCGCGCGCCGCGGCCAGCAGCAGCACCGCGACGGCCTCGTTGACCCCGGCGAGCCGGCACGCGTCGAGCTGGCAGACGCCGATCGCCTCCGCTTGCAGGAACTGCTTGAACATGACCGCGTTGTGCGCGTGCTCGCCGGTCGCGACGCGGGTGGGGGCGATGGCGCGCTGGATCGCAGCGTGCCCGAGCACGTCGTCGGGGCTGGTGGGCTCCTCGAACCAGTGGATGTCGTGCTCGGCGAGGCCGCGGTGCCAGCGGATCGCGTCCGCCACCCCGAGGGTCTGGTTCGCGTCGATCATGAGGCGGCGGTGCGGCCCGAGCTCCTCGCGGGCGATGCGGCAGCGCCGCCGGTCGTCGTCCAGGTCCGCGCCGACCTTCAGCTTCACCGAGTCCCAGCCCGCGGCGACCGCGTCCCGGCACAGCCGCCGCAGCTTCTCGTCGTCGTAGCCGAGCCAGCCCGCGCTCGTGGTGTAGGCCGGGTAGCCGTGCTCCCGGATGCGCCGTTCCCGTTCGACGCGGCCGGGTTCGGCGCGGCGCAGCAGGTCCAGGGCCGCCGCCGGGCTCAGCTCGTCGCGCAGGTAGCGCCAGTCCACCAGGTCCACGATGCGTTCCGGCGGCAGGTCGGCCAGCAGCTTCCACACCGGCTTGCCCGCGAGCTTCGCCGCCAGGTCCCACACCGCGTTCACCACGGCGGCCGTCGCCAGGTGCAGCACCCCCTTGTCGGGGCCGAGCCAGCGCAGCTGGCTGTCGGCGGCCAGGTGCCGGGCGAACCCGCCGAGGTCCGCGGCGATCTCCTCCACCGGTAGCCCGCGGGTCCGGCGGGCGACGGCCTCCACGGCGGCGACGACGAGGTCGTTGCCGCGGCCGATGGTGAAGGTGAACCCGTGGCCTTCGGGGGCCTGCGGGTGGTCGGTGCGCAGCACCAGGTAGGCCGCCGAGTAGTCCGGAGCCGGGTTCATCGCGTCGGAGCCGTCGAGCTCCCGCGAGGTGGGGAACCGCAGGTCCACGGTCTCGAAGTCCAGGATGCGGGCGGTCATCGGCGGCTCCTCGCTGCGGCGGCTCCGCTCCGAACCCACCAGACGGCGCTGGCGCGCGCAAGGAGGAATCCCGTTGCCCCGCGCGGGATTCCTCCATCCGGACCTGCGGTCAGCCCGGGCGGCCGACGCGTTCGACCGCGGCGACCAGCGCGGTGCCCGGTCCGGTCAGGAATTCGCGGAGCCGGCCGACCTGCTCCGGCCGCGCGCGCTCCGGCGTACCCGCGTCGAACGGCGGCGCCGGGTCGTACTCCAGGACGAGCTGCGCGAACTCGGCGGTCTCCGCGCCGAGCAGGCGGGCCACCAGGGTGAGCCCGAAGTCGATGCCCGCGGTGACGCCGCCGCCGGTGATCCGGTCGCCGTCCACGCACACCCGCTCGGCGGAGACCTCGACGCCGAGCCCGGCCAGCAGCTCCCGCGTCGCCCAGTGCGTCGCCGCCCGGTACCCGTCGAGCAGCCCGGCCGCGGCCAGCACCAGCGACCCGGTGCACACCGAGCAGACGTACCCCGCGGTGCGGCCGCGGTCGGCGAGGAACTCCAGCACCGCCGCGTCGGACAGCAGGGCGCCGACGTCCCCGCCCGGCACGAACAGCACGTCCACCTCGGCCGGGCAGTCCGCGAAGGTGGCCGTCGGCTCGATGCGCGCCCCGCTGTCGCAGCGCACCGGGTCCGGCGTCGCCCCGACCAGCGACACCTGCATGCCCGCCGCGGTGAACACCGCCTGCGGGCCGACCAGGTCGAGCAGCGTCATCCCGTCGAACACCAGCATCGCGGCGGTGGGGGCGGGTGCGCCCGGGTTCTCGGTCATCAGTCCTCCGTAGTCCGGTCCGATGACCTCACGCTAGGAGTGATCGACTTCCCGGGACCGCGGGAAAACGGCCATGTTCCGCCGGATTCCGGCCGCTCACCGCCTGCGCGGCGCGGCGCGGTCCAGGTCGAACAGGTCGTAGAGGCGCTGCTGCACCTCGGTGCGGTCGGTGATCACCCGGCGGGTGCGCGGCCTGCCCCCGGTCGACGGGTAGCGCAGCACCGTCTCCTGGATGCCCGCGAGCTGCTCGAACATCTCCCGCACCGACAGGTCCAGCCCGGCCTGGTTGGCCTCCTGCCGCATCAGGTGCAGCACCGACACGGCCAGCACCGAGATCATCCGGTCCACCGCGATCCGCTCCGCGTCCGCCCGCCCGCGCGCCTGCGGGCCGCGGAGCCTGCCGAACGTGGAGTCCAGGTGGTAGCGGGCGCGGTAGGCGGTGATCACCTCGGCGGCGGACCACGAGTCCCGGTCGGTGACGAGCAGCTGCTTGCCGAAGAACTCCGCGGCCACCCGCCTGCGTGCCGCCGCGTCGATGTGCCAGCGCAGCCCCAGCTCCCCCGGCGCCGACCCCTGCAACGAGGTCACCAGCACCCGGTCCAGCCAGCGCACCCGGGTGATCCGGGAGATCTCCGCGAGCACGTGGTCCCGGGACCGCCGGTTGTCCCCCGCGGCGAGCGCCTCGGCGAGCCCGTCGAGCCGCCGCGCCGCTTGGCCGAGCGCCTCGGTGAACCCGCGGGCCTGCGCCGCGTGCAGCGTCTCCGAGTGGGTCAGCAGCACCCGCCTGCTCACCCCGTCCACCACCGCCCGGGTGTCCAGCACCGTCAACCCCGGCAGCCGCCGCGGATCGACCGGGCGCCGCGCCGTCGGCGGGTGCCCCAGCAGCTCCGGGTGGTCGCCGGGCAGCAGGCCGCCGACGAAGCCCAGTTCCGCGTCCGGGTGCGCGTGCGGATGGGTGCCCGCGTCGTGCACCACGGTGATCTCGCCGGTGCCCGCCCGCTCCCGGTGCCGTTCGGCGAGGCGCTGCGCCAGCTCCCCGTACGGCGCGCGGTCGGCCCGGCCGCACAGGTGGTCCTGGGTGAGCAGCGGGATGGTGCCGTCCCTGCTGACCAGCACGCCCATCCCGGCCGGTTCGCCGCGGTCCGGCGCGGTCGGCGAGCTCAGGTGCGGGACGTCCACGACCAGCGCGGGCAGCACGTCCGGGGCGCCGAGCTGGTCGCGCACCGCGGCGGCCACCCCGAACTCCACCTCGCGGCGCTGCTCCGGGCCGATCTTGCGCAGCGCGCGGCGCATCCGGCCCGGTTCCCACAGCTGCGCGGGCGGCTCGGGGCGGATCAGCCGGGACACCTCGGGCCACCACCGCGCCGGTTCCCGGTCCGCGGTGGCCCGGTGCAGCACCGCCAGCGCCACCACGGTGCCCGCGGAGACCGCGGCGCGCTGCCTGCCGACGGCCGCGTCCACGATTCCGGCCAGGTCCAGCCGCCGGATCGCGCCCCACACCGCGGCGACCTCGCCGAACGCGAGGTGCCGGGTGTGCTCGGGTTCGGCGGCGACCCGGTCCACCGCGGCCGCCACGTCCTCGGCGGTCCCGAGGTAGCGCTGGGACACGACCCGCGGCTTCCCGCCCACCCGCGCGGACTCCACCGCGTAGTAGTAGGTGCGGCCCCCGATCCGCTTGCCGACGATCGAAGCCATGCTTTAGGTAATACACGCGGCCACGGCCTCCCACAACCGGATGTGAGCCGCTGATCAGGCACGACACCCCCGGTGACGGCGCGGTGACCGGTGGCCGCGTTCGTGTACTGGCGAGCCCCGGCGCGCGCCGCTTAGCGTTCCCCGCATGGCTTCCGATGACGTTCCCACCACCGCGGCCGCTCCGAACGCCTCCGCGATGCGCCGCGCCCTCGCCCGCGCGCGGGACGGCAAGGCGCTCGACCACGACGAGGTCACCGTGCTGCTGCAGGCGCGGGACGCCGACCTGGACCGGCTGGCCGAGTACGCGGCCCGCACCCGCGACGCCGGGCTGCGCGACGTGGGCCGCGAGGGCGTCATCACCTACAGCCGCAAGGTGTTCATCCCGCTGACCCGGTTGTGCCGGGACCGCTGCGGGTACTGCACGTTCGTCACCGTGCCGGGCCGCGTCGAATCGCCCTACCTGTCGCCCGACGAGGTCCTCGACATCGCCCGCAAGGGCGCGGCGATGGGCTGCAAGGAAGCGCTGTTCACCCTCGGCGACCGCCCGGAGGACCGGTGGACGGCGGCGCGCGACTGGCTCGACGCGCACGGCTACGACGACACGCTGTCCTACGTGCGGGCGATGGCGATCCGGGTGCTGGAGGAGACCGGCCTGCTGCCGCACCTGAACCCGGGCGTGATGAGCTGGCAGGAGCTGCAGCGGCTCAAGCCGGTGGCGCCGTCCATGGGCATGATGCTGGAGACCACCGCCGCCCGGTTGTTCACCGAGAAGGGCGGCCCGCACTTCGGCTCCCCCGACAAGGATCCCGAGGTGCGGCTGCGCGTCCTGGAGGACGCCGGTCGCACCACCGTGCCGTTCACCACCGGCATCCTCATCGGCATCGGCGAGGACCACGGCGAGCGCGCCGACGCGATCTTCGCGATCCGCAAGGCGGCCCGCGCCTACGGCGGCATCCAGGAGGTGATCGTGCAGAACTTCCGCGCCAAGCCGGACACGAAGATGCGCGCCACCCCCGACGCCGACCTGCAAGAACTGGCCGCCACCATCGCGGTCACCAGGATCGTGCTCGGCCCGAAGATGCGGGTGCAGGCGCCGCCGAACCTCATCGGCGACGAGTACGCGCTGATGATCCGCGCCGGCATCGACGACTGGGGCGGGGTGTCGCCGCTGACCCCGGACCACGTGAACCCGGAGCGCGAGTGGCCGCAGATCGACGAGCTGGCGCGGCTCACCGAGCAGGCCGGGTTCCGGCTGCGCGAGCGCCTCACCATCTACCCCGAGTACGTGCAGGCAGGCGAGCCGTGGCTCGACCCGCGGCTGAACGCGCACGTCGCCGCGCTCGCCGACCCGGACACCGGCCTCGCCAAGGAAGGCGCGCAGCCGACCGGCATCACCTGGCAGGAACCGGACGGCGGCTGGCAGAACCTCGCGGGCAGCGGGCGCACCGACCTGCACGTGGAGGTGGACACGGTCGGGCGCACCGGCGACCGGCGCAGCGACTTCGACTCGGTCTACGGCGACTGGGGCGAACTGGCCGAGCGGGTGCCGAGCGCGCCGCGCCGGATGGACTCCGACGTGCGGGCCGCGCTGCAGCGCGCCGAGCAGGACCCGGCGAACCTGCCGACCGAGGACGCGCTGGCGCTGCTGCACGCCGACGGCGCCGACCTGGACGCGGTGACGGCGCTCGCCGACGGGCTGCGCCGGGACGCGGTCGGTGACGACGTGACGTTCGTGGTCACCAGGAACATCAACTTCACGAACGTCTGCTACACCGGCTGCCGGTTCTGCGCGTTCGCGCAGCGGCGCACCGACGCGGACGCCTACACGCTGTCGCTGTCCCAGGTCGGCGACCGGGTGGACCAGGCGTGGGAGGCGGGCGCGACGGAGATCTGCATGCAGGGCGGCATCCACCCGGACCTGCCCGGCACCGCCTACTTCGACCTGGCCGCCGAGGTGAAGCGGCGGCAGCCCGGCATCCACCTGCACTCCTACAGCCCGATGGAGGTCGTCAACGGGGCGTCCCGCACGAACCTGTCCATCCGGGACTGGCTGACCCGCGCGCACGAGTCCGGTGTGGACTCGTTGCCGGGCACCGCCGCGGAGATCCTCGACGACGACGTGCGCTGGGTGCTCACCAAGGGCAAGCTGCCCACCTCCAGCTGGATCGAAGTGGTCGGCACCGCGCACGAGCTCGGCATCCCCACCACCTCCACGATGATGTACGGGCACGTGGACACCCCGGAGCACTGGGTCGGGCACATCAAGCTCATCGGCGAGTTGCAGCGGAAAACCCTGGAGAAGACCGGGAAGCGCGGGTTCACCGAGTTCGTGCTGCTGCCGTTCATCCACCAGAACTCGCCGATCTACCTGGCGGGGCTGGCACGGGCGGGCACCACGCCGCGGGAGAACCGGGCGGTGCACGCGGTGGCGCGCATCCTGCTGCACGGGCTGATCGACAACATCCAGTGCTCGTGGGTGAAGCTCGGCGTGGACGGCTGCCGGGACGTGCTCGCGGGCGGCGTGAACGACCTGGGCGGCACGCTGATGGAGGAGACGATCAGCAGGATGGCCGGTGCCGACAACGGTTCCTTCAAGACGATCAGCGACCTGGCGGAGCTGGTGGCGCCGACCGGGCGTCCGCTGCGGCAGCGCACCAGCCTGTACGGCAGGCCGGACGCGGAGCGCGTCGCGGCGGCCGCGGCCAGCGACGGGGTGACGCCGGCGGTGCGCCGGTCGCTGCCGATCCTGAGCTGAGCGAGCTCCGGACGGGGCCGGTCGCGCACGCGCGGTCGGCCCCGTCGTTCGTTCCGGGGTGTCCTGCATGTGTCCGGGGTGTCCCGGGATATCCGAGGTATCGGGGTGTCGGGGCGTCGGGGCGTCGGGGAACGCGGAATCGCCGGGCCCTCCGCCCGGGGTGTTCCGGAACGACCGGCGGGTTTCCCGACCGCACGGGACATCCGGTGAACACGGGTCGCGGATCGCGCGAGAACGCCGACTGCGACCGGACGACGGACCACGAACGGTCTCGCCCGGTCTCGCCGATTCGCCATTTCCGAGCGCGCGCGAGCGCCTTTTGTCAATTCCGCTGTCGATTTCTCGCCAAGCGGGTCGCGCGGCCGCCCGACGACGTCCGCCCGCTGCGGCGCCGGACCGGGGAGCGCCCCACGCGCATCCCGCTCCGCACCGCTGTGACCTGCTGGTGAGCGTGGCGACCACGGGTCCACCCGAGCCGGTGGGTGGACCGCGGCCGATCGCATCACCGCTCTCCGCCGGCATCGCCCGGGAGACCAGGAGAGCCCTTCGGAACCGATTCCGACGACGAGCACCGGTGAGTTAACAACACGGCAATCCCGGGGTCAAGTTCCGATCCGACGATCCGGGCGGAACTCCTTTTCCCATTCACATCTCCGGGAATTCCCGGATCGATCTCCGGTCTTGACTTTCGGACGCCGGGCCGCAGAATCATGGGAGCGTTCTCCCGGGAGCGGCCACCCCACGGGCCACCCGCGAGCGACGACGAGCCGGACGAGTCCCGCGCGGACCGCCACCAGGCGGCGACCGCCGAACCCGTTGGACACGCCCTCGTCGGAAAGGCTCGCCATGCCGCTCCCCGTCGCGCAGGCCCCGCCGCGCTGACGTCCTGCGATCTCCCGCCGCCCGTTCGGGCCGCGGGCGCACCCCGCCACCGGAGGAAGGAGCCGACGACACCGCACATCTCCGCGCACCAAGGATTCAACCCGCGAGGGGTCGCAGACCCCCGCCACGTCAGACAGGCAGCAGCATGAAGATCTTCGGTAGAACCGAGACTCGCCCGCGGCAGGCGGTGTTGGCGCTGGCGACGGCGTCGGCCGTGGCCGCCGGGCTCGTCACCGTCACCGCCGCGGGGGCAGAGCCGCAGGCTCCGGCGCCGCAACCGGCGCAGGCGGTGCGCGACACCGACCCGAAGAACCCGGACCTCGGGCCCAACACCTACATCGCCACCCCGTCCACTCCCGCGGGCGAGTTGCAGGGCAAGCTCGACGAGATCGCCGAGCGCCAGCACACCAACCAGTTCGGCCCGGAACGCGACGCCGTCCTGTTCCAGCCCGGCGACTACTCGGCCGATGTGAACCTGGGCTTCAACACCCAGGTCGCCGGTCTGGGCATGTCGCCCGACGACGTGAACCTGAACGGTCACGTCCGGGTCGAGGCGGACTGGCTGGGCGAGGGCAACGCCACGCAGAACTTCTGGCGCACCGCGGAGAACCTCTCGGTCACGCCGCCCGACGGCGAGATCGAGCGCTGGGCCGTGTCCCAGGCCGCTCCGTACCGCCGGATGCACATGCGCGGTCAGATGCAGCTGTGGAACGGGTACGACGGCTGGGCCAGCGGCGGCTACATCGCCGACTCCAAGATCGACGGCCTGGTCGAGTCCGGTTCGCAGCAGCAGTTCCTCACCCGCAACAGCGAACTGGCCGGTGGCTGGGACGGTTCGGTGTGGAACATGATGTTCACCGGCACCGTCGGCGCTCCCGAGCAGCACTTCCCGGACCCGTCGCACACCAACGTGCCGGAAACCCCGAAGCTGCGGGAGAAGCCGTTCCTGAACATCGGCGAGGACGGCAACTACAACGTGTTCGTGCCCGCGCTGCGGGAGAACACCCAAGGGGTCAGCTGGGCGAACGGCGCACCGGAAGGTGAGCAGATCTCGCTGGCGGACTTCTACGTCGCCAAGGAGGGCGACAACGCCGCGACGATCAACGCGGCGCTGGCCGAGGGCAAGAACCTGCTGTTCACCCCCGGTGTCTACCACCTCGACGACACCATCAAGGTCGACAACCCGGACACCGTAGTGCTCGGCATCGGCATGGCCTCGCTCGTCCCCGACACCGGCAAGCCCGCGGTGTCGGTGGCCGATGTGGACGGTGTGAAGCTGGCCGGGCTGTTCATCGACGCCGGTGAGCAGAACTCGCCGTCGCTGATGACCCTCGGCGAGGAAGGCGCGGACAAGAGCCACGCGGAGAACCCGACGCAGCTCTCGGACGTGTTCTTCCGGATCGGCGGCCCCGGCGTGGGCAAGGCGACCAACACCCTCACCATCAACAGCAACGACGTGCTGCTCGACCACTCGTGGATGTGGCGCGCCGACCACGGCGACGGTGTCGGCTGGGACGTCAACACCGCCGAGACCGGGCTCATCGTGAACGGCGACAACGTCACCGCGCACGGCCTGTTCGTGGAGCACTACCAGAAGAACAACGTGGTGTGGAACGGCAACGGCGGCCGCACCTACTTCTTCCAGAACGAGTTCCCCTACGACCCGCCGGACCAGGCGGCGTGGGGCGGCGACGGCGGCTGGGCGGCCTACAAGGTCGCCGACGGCGTCACCGACCACGAGGCGTGGGGCCTGGGTAGCTACTGCTTCTTCGACACGAACCCCGAGGTCACGGCCGCGCGTTCGTTCGAGGTTCCGGTGAACCCGGGCGTCAAGATGCACGACCTCGTGTCCGTCTCGCTGGGCGGCACGGGCACGATCGACAAGGTCATCAACGATCAGGGCGACACCGCCAACGGTGACAACCAGATCAGCTACGTCCCGGAGTACGGCGGCTGATCTCCCGCCCCCTCCGACCGGTGCCCGGGTGCGCGATCCGCACCCGGGCACCGTCGCGTTCCGGGACGTGCGACACCGCCGCGCGAACCGGTCGGCGGTCGCCGTCTCACCCGGCGCGCGGGACGTAGGCGAGGCCGTGCGCGCCGGCGTCCCCGGCCTTCGCGACCCGGATCCGGGAGAGCACTCGCAGCGAATCCAGGTCGACCACGTCCACCGCGGAGTCGACGACGCAGGACGCGTAACCGAGGGCGCCGTCCGGCGAGGAGGCGATGGTGAGCGGGCTCCGGCCGATCTCCAGCTCCCCCAGCCGCTCGTGGCCGTCCGCCGCGAACACCACCAGCCGGCCGGGATCCTGCCCGGTCACGCCGGAGGCCGTGTCCGGACGCGGCCGGAGCTCCCCGACCAGCAACTTCCCACCCGCGGTGAGGTGCACCGGCATCACCCGGTTCTCGGTCGGCAGCACCTCGGCGACGGTTCGGGTCGCCGCGTCGATGACCCGGACGCCGTTGGCGCTCGCGGAGCCGTCCGCGGTGAACGAGACGTACGGTCCCCCGACGTACACGCGGGCGCCGTCCGCCGATACCGCCAGTCCTTCGCTGCCCGGGACCTCGACCTGGTCCACGAGCTCGCCCGCGACGAGATCGACGACGGAGACGAACGGCGCCTCCTTGTTGGTGGCGTACCCCGTGGTGCCGTCCGGGCCGATCGCGAACCAGTGCGGGCCGGGCGCTCCGGTGTCGATCCGGCCGAGGGGCTTGCGCGAGCCGGTGTCGACGACGACCACACCGCCGGACCGGCCCGGCGCGCCCTCGACGCTCACGTACAGCCGACCGCGGTCGGCGTCGAGGGCCAGGCCGTGCGGAGCGTGCTCGGGGGCGAGGTCGACCACGTCGATGATCCGCTTGCCGTCCGGGTCGATCGCGGTGATCTCGCTGCGCCGGCCCGTGTTCGCGTGGTAGTAGCCCGATCGGTAGGCGTGCGTGCACCACAGCACGCGCCGGGTCGGGTCGAACAGCAGCTCGTGCGGTTCCGGCAGCACCTCGACGACGCCGACGCCCCGGTCGGACTCGGCGTCGAAGAACGACACGGTGGAACCGCTCTGGCTCACCACGGCGAGCACGTCGCCGGACCTCCCGGCCTTGGCGGGATCGTGCATGGTCGGCTCCTTCTCAGGACGTTTCCGGTGACGGCGCGATCGGCGATCCGCGCCGTGCGAACACCCCCGAGCCTGGCCGGGCCGACCCAGGTCAGCAATGCAAAGATCAGCACGGAATCATTGCTCCCAGCGCAAAGATGGGGAGGCGCGCGTGGACCTGAACCTGCTGCTGGTGCTCGACGCCCTGCTCGCGGACAACAGCGTGACCAGGGCGGCCGACCGGCTCGGCACCTCACCGGCCGCGGTCAGCCGCAAGCTCGCGAGCCTCCGGCGGATCGTGGGCGATCCGCTGCTCGTCCGCGCCGGTCAGGCGCTGCAGCCCACCGCGCGAGCCCTCGAACTCCGCGGCGAGGTGCGGGCGCTCATCGAGCGGTCCGAGTCGGTGCTCACCGCCGCGGACGTCCCGGATCCGGCGACGCTGCACCGGGTGTTCACCGTGCAGGCAGGCGACTTCCTGCTCGCCGGGCTCGCCGCGCCGTTGATCTCCACGATCCGGTCGCAGGCCCCGGACGTGAACGTCGTCTTCCTGCCGGAGTCCTTCGAGGGCACTCCCGCGCTCCGGCAGGGCGTGGTGGACCTGGAACTGGGCGTGCTCGGCCACCTCGACCCGGAGACGTGCTCCGAACGACTGATCACCACCGCACTCGTGGGCGTGGCCCGGCAGGGCCATCCGCTGTTCGACGGCCCCATCGACGCCCGCCGGTTCGCCGAAGCCGACCACATCGGCACGTCCCGCACCGGCAAGCGCCACGGCCCCATCGACGCGGCACTCGCCGAGCAGGGGCTGCGTCGCCGGGTCCCGATCACCGTGCCCGGTCACACCAGCGCGATGCTCCTGGCCAGGACGACCGACCTCGTCTGCCTCGCCCTGCCCGGGGCTCCCGCGGCCGACTGGCTCGACGCGCTCGGGCTGCGCACCTTCCCCGTGCCGCTGGACATCCCGCCGATCGAGATCGGCATGGCCTGGCACCCGCGCAACGACGCCGATCGCGCGCACCGGTGGTTCCGCGAGCACGTCCGCGGCGTGCTCGCACGGCAGCACCCGACCGACCTCGCGCCCGCGCCGCACGGCGACGACCAGATCACCTAGGTCGCCGACCAAGGTGAATGGCCCATTCGCCCACTCAGCCTGGGCGGATGGGCCATTCACCTCAGGTGGCGGGCGGCAGGGTGACGCGCTGGCGGTCCGGGGCGACGGTCCACTCCCACGCGGACAGCGGCGGGCGGCCGCGGTCGGTCCACCACCGGTAGGCCGCCTCGGCCGCGTCCCACAACCGGCGCGGCCCGGACTGGCGCACCGCGTACCGGCCGTCCGCCGGGACGACGGCGGCCCACGATCCGGAGAGCGGGTCGACCAGCCACGCCTCCCCCGGCCGGTCGGCGGTGCGCTGCCGCACCTCGTAGCGGCAGCCGGGCAGCGCGACCGCGATCGGCCAGCGGTGCTCGTCGGCCAGCAGCGGCACCCACGGCGCCAGGTCGGTCCACGACAGGTCGGCCGCCGCGTCGTCCCACCGCGGCCGGTCGAGCTCCGCCGGGACCTCCCGCGCCGATCGCAGGTCCATGAAGGACACCCCGAGGTCCGCCACCGCGTTCCCGCGCGCCGTGCCGTCCGCGCCGACGACGAACCGCACCAGCGGACCGGTCGCCAGGTCCGCCCGCATCGGCGCGACGAGCACCCCGCCCGGGACCACGCTGCGCACCCAGGAGTGCGGAAACCGTCCGATGTGGACACCGGCGGTCACGATGATCCGATCGAAGCGGCCGGCACCGGCGACCGCGCTCACGGCGTCGCCCTCGACCACCTCCACGCGGCCGTAGCCCGCCGCGCGCAGCCTCGCCCGCGCACCGGCGGCGACCGCCGGGTCGATCTCCACGGTCGTCACCCCGCCGGCCGGACCCACGACCTCCGCGAGCAGCGCCGCGTTCCACCCGGTGCCGGTGCCGATCTCCAGCACCGAATCCCCCGGCCGGGGTTCCAGCGCCCCGAGCATCCCCGCCACCACCGACGGCGCGGACGCGGAACTGGTGGGCCGGTGGCCGAGCTCCGGCCACGCCGTCGCCCCGGCGTCGAACTGCGTCACCAGCGGACGGTCCGCGTACACCGCCGCCAGCCAGCGTTCCGGGGCGTCGTCCCGGTCCAGCGCCACGTCCTCGACCGCCCCGTCCGGCCGGTACCAGATCCGCTCCGGGACGAACCACTCGCGCGCGGCGGCGCGGAAGGCCGGGCCGAACGCGGCGGGCAGCGCGCCCGCCGCGTCCAGCTGGGCGACGAGACCGCCGGGCCCGTCCGGTGCGGCGACCTCGGTCACCGGAACCCCTGTTCGTAGTCCTTCGGGTCGATGTCGTCCGCGGTCTTGCCGGTCTGCCCGTCGCGGCCCACGTCGTGCTGCCCACCGTCGGTGGCGCTGGTGTCCTCCTTCTCCGCGCTCATGGGGACTCCTCCGCTCATTCATGGTGGGAATCCGCGCGGTCGCGCGGAACCTCGTTCGCCCGCCCGGATCGGGGACCGCGGCGGACGGGGACGGCCGGGACGTGCTCGGCCGTCCCCCTCTCCATCGGCATTCCGCGGCGCCGACCGGTGCGAGTTCCTCCTGTCAGGGCAACGGAATGCTCCCCGCGGGTGATCACGAGCCGCGCCCCGCCACCCGGTCGGCGGCGTCGCCGCCGGAGCCGCCGGACCGGACCGGTCAGCCCGGTCACCTGCGGGCCGGGTCGCGTCGCGCCGCTCTCGGCGGCGGAGCGCGCGGTCGGGCCTAACCTGAACCGGGAAGATCGGATCTAGGGGCGGGGTGCGGATGGGATCGGGAAGCCTGCTGGTGGTCGACGACGAGCCGACCGTGCGGGAACTGCTGGCCGCGACGTTGCGCTTCGCGGGCTTCCAGGTGACGGCCGCCGCGACCGCGGCGGAGGCGCTGCGGGCGGCGGTGGACGAGCGGCCGGACCTGGTGCTGCTGGACGTGATGCTGCCGGACGCGGACGGATTCGACGTGCTGCGGCGGCTGCGCGAGGAACGCGGCGGGCAGGTGCCGGTGCTGTTCCTCACCGCCCGCGACGCCCCGCGGGACAAGGTGCGCGGCCTGACGCTGGGCGGCGACGACTACGTGACGAAGCCCTTCGACCCGGAGGAGCTGATCGCCCGCATCCACGCGGTGCTGCGCCGCTCCGGGCACGCCGCGACTTCCCGCGCGATGACCGTCGCCGACCTGGAGGTCGACCCGGACAGCCACCAGGTGCTGCGCGCCGGACAGCCGATCCGGTTGTCCCCCACCGAATTCCGGCTGCTCACCTACCTGGTGCGCAACGCGGGGCAGGTGGTGTCGAAGCGGCAGATCCTCGACGAGGTGTGGCAGTACGACTTCGGCGGCGACCCGAGCATCGTGGACACCTACATCAGCTACCTGCGGCGCAAGGTGGACCGCGGCGAACCGAAGCTGATCCACACCGTGCACGGGGTGGGCTACGTGCTGCGCGGGGCCCGCGCGTGATCGCCCGGATGTCGCTGCGCACCCGGGTGCTGCTGATCGCGGTGGGGCTGCTCGCGGCGGGCCTGGCGATCGGCAGCGCCGTGGTGACCGGTGCGCTGGAGCGCAACCTCGTCGGCAAGCTCGACGCGCAGCTGGAGGCGACGGCGCGGGCGGGCGCCCAGATCTACCAGGTGCCGGACGCGGGGCTGCCCGGGCCGGGCACGGTGGTGGTGCGGGACAACTTCGCGCTGCCCGGTTCCACCACCTACTCGGCGCGACTGGGCGCGGACGGCGCGGTCACCGACGAGGAGTGGACCGGCGGGCCGCGGGTGCCGGGCCCGGACCTCGCGGGGCTCACCGCCACCGCGGCCCCCGTGGACGTGCCGAGTCACGACGGCACCCAGCACTGGCGGTTGCTCGCGCACTCCGGCCCGGACGGGCTGGTGGTCACCGCGATCTCGCGGGCCGAAGTGGACGACACCGTCGCCGGGATGCTGGCGATCTCCGCGGGCACCGCGGCGGTCCTGCTGGCGGTCCTCGCGCTGGCCGGGTGGTTCGCGGTGCGCGCCGGGCTGCGACCGCTGCGCCGGATCGAACGGACCTCGGCGGCCATCGCGGCGGGCGACCTCGCCAGCCGCGTCCCCGAATCGGCCGGGCCGGAAACCGAGGTCGGCAGGCTCTCGCGGGCGTTGAACGCGATGCTCGACCGCAACGAGACCGCGTTCGCCGCCCGCGCCGAATCGGAGGCGCGGATGCGCCGCTTCGTCGCCGACGCCGGGCACGAGCTGCGCACCCCGCTGGCCGGGATCAAGGGTTTCAGCAAGCTGCACCGGATGGGCGCGGTGCCCGCTGGGGTGGACGCGATGGCCCGCATCGAGCGGGAATCGGACCGGCTGGAGCGGTTGGTGGACGACCTGCTGCTGCTGGCGCGGCTCGACGAGCGGCTGCCGCTGCAGCTCGCCCCGATGGACCTGCGGACCCTCGCCGCCGACGCGCTGCACGACGTGCACGCCCTCGACCCGTCCCGGCCCGCCCAGCTGACCGGTCCCGCCCAGCTCACCGGGTCGGGCCGGCTCACCGGGTCCGGGGTCGGCCCGCCCGCGGCCGCTCCCGCGCTGGCCGACGAGGAGCGGCTGCGCCAGGTGGTCACCAACCTCGTCGGCAACGCCGTTCGGCACACCCCGGAGGGCACGCCGGTGCGCATCGGCGTCGGTTCGGTCGACGGGTGCGCGGTGCTGGAGGTCGCCGACCAGGGCCCCGGGCTCGCTCCCGAGCAGGCCGAGCGGGTGTTCCAGCGGTTCTACCGCGCCGACGAATCCCGCAGCCGGGCCAGCGGCGGAGCCGGGCTGGGGCTGGCCATCGTGCGTTCGCTGGTGGCGGCGCACGGGGGGCGGGTCGAGCTGACGACCGCGCCCGGGGAAGGCACCTGCTTCCGGGTCGTGCTCGGCCGCGCCGACGCGGAGCTCGCCCGGGCGGCCGACGCGGGCTGACCTCGGCCCGCCGAGCGGGCAACCGGCGTCGAGCGGGGCGTCCCTGACCGGGGCGATTCCGCCGCCGTCGAACGGGAAGGCCTCGGGCGGGCGGCGGACCGCCGTCGAGCGGGATACCCCTGGCGGTGGTTCCGTTCCGCTGTCGAACGGGACGTTCCCGGCAAGGGACTTCGGAACGCCGCCGAACAGGACGCCCCTGGCAGGAGGTTCCGGACCGCCGAGCGGGATGCCCCCTGGCAGGTGGTGGTTCCGGACCGCACGCCCCCGGGCGGAAGTGGTTCCGAACCGCCGCTGGCCGACCTCGGGCTCGCCGAGCGGGACCGCCTGCGGCCGCCGCGGCGCGGGGTGGTCTCCGACCGGATCGGATTCCTGGGAATTCTCCGGGAGATCCACGAGCCCCGGACCGCCCCGGTGATCACGAACTGCGGGAACGGTCCGCGGTTCTCAGGAACCTCCCAGAACCGCACCGGATTCGCCGAGATCGGGCGGTCAAGCTGAACCGGTCAGCAAGTTCACGAGAGAGGAAAACCCATGCGGATCAACAACTTCCGACGCACCGCCGCCATCGCCGCGCTGGCCTTGGCGCCCGCCCTGGCCATCGGCGCCGCCGCCCACGCCGCGACCGCCACCGACGCCGCCCAGCCCACCGGGATCGAGCGCTCCGCGGTGTCCGAGCAGGCGCCGCGCGACATCATCGCCGAGCGGGGCGTCGTGCAGGAGCGCGGCGACGTGGAGACGCCCGAAGGCCGGTTCGTCGTGTTCAAGGCCAACGCCGACGGCCTCCTGTGGGTCGTCGGCGCGGACACCGAGGTGCTGAAGGACGGCCAGCCGGTCGGCGCCGACGAGCTGCGCGAAGGCGACCAGGTCACCGTCTCCGGCGTGGCGAACGGCGAGCACGCCGACGCCACCCGCGTCGAGATCGGCTGATCCGAGCCCCGGCCGCGGAGGGTTCGAGGGGGCTCTCCGCGGCCTACGGCTTGCGGGCGACCGCGGCGAAGCAGACCGCGTTCTTCGGGTTCGTGGCGGCGAATTCGTCGACGTCGGTGAGGTCGGACCGCCATTCCGAGGTGAACGCGACGCCCGGGTCCAGCAGTTCCCAGCCGGTGAAGAACCGGCGGAACTCCAGCTCGTCGCGAGCGGTGAAGCCCGGGTTCTGGGTGTCCTTGTACGAGTCGATGAAGTCGAGGGTCTGCGAGCGGACCGGTTCGGCGACGCCGTCGACGGTGGCGTGGCTGATGGCGAGCTCGCTGCCCGCGGGCAGCGCCTCCTTGTACCGCTCTAGCGCGGCCTCCGGGTGCTGCTCGCGGGGGATGAAGTGCAGCAGGGCCACGGCGAGCACCCCGACCGGCTTGTCCAGGTCGAGCAGTTCGCGGGTGGCGGCCGCGCCGAGGATCTCGTCGGGCGCCAGGAAATCTCCCCGCACGACGGCCGTTCCCGGCACGTCCTTGAGCAGTTCCTGGGTCTGCACGACCGCGACCGGTTCGTTGTCGGCGTACACGACGCGGGCGTCCGGGTTGATGCGGTGCGCGATCTCGTGCGTGTTGCCCGCGGTGGGCAGGCCGGAGCCGATGTCCAGGAACTGGTCGATGCCCGCTTCCGCCATCGTCTGCACGGCGCGGCGCAGGAAGGTGCGGTTCCAGCGGGCCACGTCGGCGATGTGCGGCAACTTCTCCTTCGCCCTGGCGAAGAACGCCCGGTCCGCCGCGAAGTTGTGCGCGCCGCCGAGGTAGGCGTCGTACACGCGGGCCGCGCTGGGCAGCTCCACGTCGACCCCGAGCGCCCGCCACCTGTCCTGATCACCAGCCATTCACCCAAAGTAGTGATCATGGTGGGTCGGCGACAAGTTCTCGCCCGCCGGAAGTTTTCATCCGATCAGGGGTTGAACTGGGTAATCCCGCCCGGCGCGTAACGAACCTCACCGGGAGCCCCGTCAGGTGAGCGACGTTCCGGTGCATCGCCGAGGCGCCCGGACGGTGCAAGACGGCTCAGAGCAGGTCGGTCGCGCCCAGCCGGTGCAGCAGCCGGGCCAGCTCCGCGATGTCCGCCGGATCCCAGCCGCCCAGCACCTCCCGCCACCGCCGCCGCTGCTCCGCGAGCTGCTCGGTGACCTGCGCGTTCCCGTCCTCGGTGAGCACCACCAGCTTGGCGCGCGCGTCGACCGGATCGGCGACCCGCTCGGCGAGCCCGATCCGCACCACCGCGTCGACCTGCCTGCTCACCGTCGACTTGTCCAGCGACAACGCGGCCGCGATCGCCGACATCCGCTGCGCGCCCTCCTTCGCCAGCAGCACCACCAGCGGATACGCGGTCGGGTCCAGCTTCGGGTGCACGGCGCGCGCGAGTTCGCGGGTGCGCAGCCTGCTGCGGCGCATCAGCGCGCGCACCTCCTCCTCCAGCGCAGGCAGTTCGTCCTCGGATGACACCGGGTGCTCCTCCCCTAGCGGACCGTGCTCATGATCTCATCCGCCCGTTCCCGCGGGCGCACCCGGAACCCGCCTCCCCGCGGTCGGCACCCACCGCCGACCAGGCATCCTGGGTGGTGGAGCCGCCGCCCAGGCGGCCAGCCCCGAGAACGCCGAGGAGGCACGGCATGACCGAACCCGACCCGTTGATCGACCTGGCCCGGGACCCGAACCCGGGCGTCGGCGACCACGCCGCCCCCGAGGGCGCCGGAGTGGACCCGCTGATCGACCTCTCCCGCGACCCCAACCCCGGTGTGGCGGACCACGCCAAGCCGGACCAGGACTGAGCGGCGGCCGAGCACGGGCGTCCACCCGGACTCCCGTGCTCGGCCGGTTCACGGGCTGTAGTCGAGCACCGGGTCGTCCGGCGGGCGGCGGCGGTCCTTCGCGCCGCGGCCGGGGTGACCCTTGAGCCGCCAGCCGATGCCGCGGGCCATCTCGCGTTCCGCGTCCCTCGCGGCGATGTCGCGGCGCTTGTCCCAGTTCTTCTTGCCGCGGGCCAGCGCCAGCTCGACCTTCACCCAGCCGTCGCTGAAGTACATCGACAGCGGGACCAGCGCGTGCCCGGTCTCCTTGGACTTGCCGGTGAGGGTGCGGATCTCCTTGGCGTGCAACAACATCTTGCGGGTGCGGCGCGGGGTGTGGTTCGTCCAGCTGCCGTGCCAGTACTCGGCGATGTGCAGGTTGCGCAGCCACACCTCACCGTCGTCGACGGTCGCGAACGCCTCGGCGAGGGAGGCGCGGCCGAGCCGCAGGCTCTTCACCTCGGTGCCGACCAGGACGAGCCCGGCCTCGTAGGTGTCGAGGATCGTGAAGTGGTGTCGTGCCCGGCGATTCGTCGCGATCACCGAGCGGTCGCCGTGCTGGACCATGCCCCCGACTCTACGACCTCGGGCCGACGCCCCGCCGCCACCGGCCGAGATCATCCGTGCGGGTGACTCCGGGGGCGAGGAGCAGCGGATCGGTGGCCGCGGCTGCTGCACTGTCCGGTGATCGAGTCCCGATTCCCGGAGGCCCTGGTGCGACTCCCCCGCTGCCGCGACATCGTCCTGCCCCTGCTGGTCCCGGCGCTGCTCGCGCTCGGCGTGCCGGCGGCGTCGGCCGCGCCACCGCGCGACGGGGCCGAGTGCGCGCGGACCCTGGACTGCTCCGCGCTGGAGCTGGACCGGCTGCCGCTGCCGGAGCGGCTGGTGTTCGTCCGCGCGGTGCAGGACGAGATCGCCGTCGAGTACGTGCCGGGGTTCCGGCACTGGCGCAACATCGAGGGGATCATCCGGTTCTTCGCGGAGAACGGCTTCGGCGCACCAGGCAGCTGGGTGTCCTACGTGGACGCGGGAATCCTGGAGGGCGTGGAGCGCGGGGCCGCGATCGCGCTGGGCCGTTCCGCGGACGACTTCGGCAACCCGGGTGCGCGGCTGTGGGCGGACTACCTGCGCCGGATGCACCGCGGCGAGCTGGACGAGCGGCAGGCGCACGACCCGGCGTGGAGCGAGGCCGAACAGGCCTCCACCGAGCACGGGGTGCGGCTCGCCGAGCGCCGGGGTGCGGTCGCGAGCCGCGTGGACCAGCGGATCTTCGAGTTCTCCGAGCTGTACCGGTGGATGTTGCGCAACCCGCCCGCCGCGCTGTTCGCGCTGAACGAGGCGATGGCCGGGACGACGGGGATCCCGTTGGCCCCGGCCGATTTCCTGCGCTGGTTCACCGACGTCACCATCCCGGAACCGGCCTACCGCGGCGCGCACGTGGCCCGCGACGTGGCGCTGCCCGACCCGGTCGCCGCCCCGGTGAGCGCCCTGCGGCTGCTCCTCGCCTACGCTCCCGAGCTCCTCGGCCCGGAGGCACCGGTGGCGGGCTAGCCCTCGGCGGCGGCCAGTGCGGTGGCGAGGTCGGCGATGAGGTCGGGGACGGCTTCGAGGCCGACGGAGAGCCGGACGAGGCCGGGGGTGACGCCGGCGGCGCGTTGCCGGGCCTCGTCGAGCTGGGCGTGCGTGGTGGACGCCGGGTGGATCGCGAGGCTGCGCACGTCGCCGATGTTGGCCAGGTGGCTGAACAACCGCAGCGCGCTCACGAACCGCTTCCCGGCCGCGATCCCACCGGCGAGTTCGAACGCGAGCACCGCCCCGGCGCCGTCGGCGAGGTACCGCTTCGCCGCGCCGTGCCACGGGCTGGACGGCAGTCCGGCGTAGTGCACCCCCGTCACCCCCGGCTGGTCTTCGAGCCATCCGGCGATGGCGCGGGCGTTCGCGACGTGCCGTTCCATCCGCAGCGACAGCGTTTCCACGCCGTGCAGCAGCAGGAATCCGTTGAACGGCGACACGGCGGGCCCGAGGTCGCGGACCAGCCGGGTGCGCACCCGCATCAGGTAGCCGAGCTCGCCGAACTCGGTGCCGAACACCAGCCCGTGGTAGCTCGGGTCGGGTGCGGTCAGCTGCGGCCAGCGCTCCGGTTCGGCGAAGTGGTCGAACCGGCCGGAGTCGACGATGATCCCGCCGACGCCGGTGCCGTGCCCGGAGAGGAACTTGGTGGTGGAGTGCACCACCACGTCCGCGCCGTGGTCGAGCGGGCGGCACAGGTACGGCGTCGCCACCGTGTTGTCCACGATCAGCGGTACCCCGGCGGTGTGCGCGACGGAGGCGACGCCCTCGACGTCGAGCACGGCGCCGCTCGGGTTCGCGATCGTCTCCCCGTACAGCGCCCTGGTCTCGGGCCGCAGCGCGTCCCGCCACCGGCCGAGGTCGTCCGGGTCCTCGACGAAGTCGACGGTGATCCCCAGGTCCGCGAAGGTGTGCGCGAACAGGTTGTGCGTCCCGCCGTAGAGCGCCGAGGACGCGACCACGTGATCACCGGCGCGGGCGATCGCGAGCAGCGCCAGCGCGGACGCCGCCTGCCCGCTGGCGACCGCGACCCCGCCGACGCCGTTCTCCAGGTCGGCGATGCGCTGCTCCACGACCGAGTTCGTCGGGTTGGACAGCCTGCTGTAGGCGTGCGTGTCCAGATCTTGCAGGGCGAACGCGGCGGCGGCGTGCTCGGCGTCGTCGAAGACGAACGAGGTGGTCTGGTAGATCGGGGTGGCGCGCGCCCCGGTCGTCGGGTCCGGGCGGGCTCCGGCGTGCACTTGGCGGGTCTCGAACGCCCAGCGCGGTTCCGTCATGATCGCGCCTCCAGCACGTCGGACCACCAGCGCCGCGCGACCTCCGGGTGCGAGCGCAGCCAGCCCAGCAGCGCCTTCTCCCCGTACGCGGCCAGCAGCGGGTTGTCCGGGTCGGTGCTGACCCCGCGGGCCTCGGCGGCGAGGTCGGCGGGCAGCGCGAGGGGTTCCACCACCGCGTCCAGCCGGGGCGCGAGGAAGAACGGCACCGAGTAGCGGTCCACCCCCGGTTCGGGGCTGCGCACCCGGTGCCGGGTGGCGGTGAGGTAGCCGCCGGTGGCGACTTCGAGCAGTTCGCCGATGTTCACCACGAACGCCCCTGGCACCGGATCGGCGTCGATCCAGCCGCCGGATTCGTCCTGCACCTGCAACCCCGCGATCGAGTCCTGGTGCAGCAGCGCCAGGTAACCGTAGTCCTTGTGCGCGCCGACTCCCTGGCCGCGGTCGGCGGCGCCCGGGTAGTGCACGAGCTTGAGGTGGGTGCTGGCGTCGGCGTCGAACCAGGCCTCGAAGTGGTCGTCGGCCTGCCCGAGCGAGGCGGCGAGCGCGCGCAGCACTTCGCGGCCCACGCGCAGCATCTCGCCCTGCCAGGCGAGGACGACCTCCCGCAGTTCGGGCAGCGCGGCGGGCCACTGGTTCGGCCCGATCAGCCGCTGCCACGGCGGGTCGTCCGGGCCGGTCGGCACCGGGTCGCGCTCGGGCCCGATGTCGAGCTGTTCGCGCCGGTCCGGGGTGCCGCCGGTGAGCTCGTGACCAGTGGCGGTGTAGCCGCGGAACTGCGGGGAGCGCACGTTCTCGATCTCCCGGCGCCGTTCCACGGGCAGCGCGAAGAACCGGCGGGTGACCTCGAAGATCCCGGTCATCAGCTCGTCGGGCACGCCGTGACCGCCGAGGTGGAAGAACCCGACCTCGCGCGCGGCGCGGCGCAGTTCGGCCAGCAGGGAATCCCGTTCGCGGGGGTCGCGGAAGCGGGCGAGGTCGATGAGCGGGAGCGCGGTCTGCGGCATGGCGGCACCTCCGGTCCGGAGCGTAGGACGCGGAGATCCACCGGTGGTGATCTTCAACCCGATCGGGTGCCGATGAAAACGATTATCACTATCGTCTAGGCTGGGCGGGTCAGCGAGGTTCCGCAGAGGAGGACGGATGAAGGTCCGCGCATCGCTCAAGTCGCTCAAGGACAAGGACGGGTCCCAGGTCGTGCGCAGGCGCGGCAAGCTCTACGTGGTCAACAAGCGCAACCCCCGCTGGAAGGGCCGCCAGGGCTGACCGGTCGCCGGGATCCGCCGAACCGGGTCCCGGCGACGTTTTCCCCGGCACGCAACGTCTTCTCCCGTCTCCCGCTTCGAGCCACCTGCAACGTGAAGATCGACACGAACGCGATGCGGCTGCGCCATGGGAGAACCGGCCAGGCTCGAAGTCGCGGCAGGAGGCGAGGCAAACCGCCATGTCCTGGGGTTTTGCGGTGATCGACGTCGAGACGACCGGCCTCCGACTCCGTTCGCGGCATCGCATCGCGGAGATCGCCGTCGTCCTGCTCGATCCGTCCGGAGCCGTGCAGGAGGAGTGGTGCACGCTGATCGACCCGCAGCGCGATCCGGGCCCGCAGCACGTGCACGGCATCAGTGCCGCCGATGCCAGGAACGCGCCGGTGTTCGCGGAGATCGCGCCGGAGTTGTCCCGGCTGTTCTGCCCCGCGGCGGTACCGGTGCACCGATCCGCGGCGGCTGCGAACGCGATGCCGGTGCCTCCGCTGACCGTCGACCTCCGCTTGGCACCGCGAGATTCCGTCGTGTTCACCGGCGAGACGACCTCACCTCGCGCGCAGTGGATCGACCGCGCCGAACGAGCCGGACTCACCGTGCAGGAATACGTCACCGAGAAGACCCGGCTGCTGATGGCCGCTGACGCGGATTCGCAGTCCCGCAAAGCCGAAACGGCCCGGAAGTACGGCATCCCGATCGTCACCGAGCACGGCTTCTCGCAACTGCTGGACGGACTGGATCTCCGCTGACGGCGAAAGCCCTCCGGAACGCCCCGTTCGACCGATCGCGCAGACCGAACGGGGCGTTCGTTCGTCAGGGCCGCGCGGGGAGGATCCGGCCGGCGACCTCGCCGAAGGCGAGGCGGGTGCCGGACGCGGTGGGGGCGGTGGCGGTGAGGACGACCTCGTCGCCGTCCTCCAGGAACGTCCGCTGCTCGCCGCCGACCTGCACGGGTTCCGCGCCGCCCCAGGTGAGTTCGATGAACGCGCCCCGCTCGTGCTTGCCGGGTCCGGAGATGGTGCCGGAGGCGAACAGGTCGCCGGGTCGGCAGCTCGCGCCGTTGACGGTGAGGTGCGCGAGCATCTGCGCCGGAGACCAGTACATCTCGCGGTACGGCGGGCGGCTGACCTCCGCGCCGTTCCACCGCACGCTGAACTCGACGTCCAGGCCCCACGGATCGTCCTCCCGCAGGTACGGCAGCGGTTCCGGGTCCTGCACCGGGGTCGGCACCCGGGCGGCGCGCAGCGCGGCCAGCGGCACCACCCACGGCGAGATCGAGGTGGCGAAGCTCTTGCCGAGGAACGGGCCGAGCGGCACGTACTCCCAGGCCTGCAGGTCGCGGGCGGACCAGTCGTTGACGAGCACCGCGCCGAACACGTGCTCCTCGAAGGCGGACACCGGAACGCGTTCGCCCAATTCCGACCCGGCGCCGACGACGAACCCGAACTCGGCTTCGATGTCCAGCCGCCTGCTGGGCCCGTCGCTCGGGGCGTCCTCGTCCGGGCTCTTGCGCTGCCCGCTGGGCCGCACGATCGGCGTGCCGGAGGGCACGACGGTGCCCGCGCGGCCGTGGTAGCCGACGGGCAGGTGCTTCCAGTTCGGCAGCAGCGGTGCCGCGTCCGGCCGGAACAGCCTGCCGAGGTTGGAGGCGTGGTGCTCGGAGGCGTAGAAGTCCACGTAGTCGCCCACGTCGAACGGCAGGTGCATCGTCACCTCCGCCACCGGGTGCACGGCCGCGTCGGGCACGTCGCCGTCCACGAGCGCGGTGATCCGGGCGCGCACCTCGTCCCAGCTCCGCTTGCCGCGCGCCAGGAACGGGTTCAGCGAGGGCACCGCGAACAGCGGGTCGTCCAGCGCCACCGCCAGGTCGATCACCCGGTCGGCGAGCCGGACGCCGACGCGGGGTGTGGTGCCGGGCGTGCTGAACACGCCGTAGGGCAGGTTCTCCCGGCCGTAGCCGGAATCGGCGGGCACGTCGATGATCACGAGTCGGCTCCTGGGTGGATCGCGGGCAGGTCGGTGGCGAGGTGTCCGGGCAGCAGGCCGAGCGCGGCCAGTTCGGCGAGCGGTTCGGCGACGCTGCAGGTGCCGAAGGAGGTGAACCGGGTGCGCAGCTCCCGGGTCCGCTCCTCCCCCAGCGCGGCGACGCGGGCGGCGATGCCGGGGGCGTCCCGGTCGGCGAGCACGGCGGCGAGGTCGGCGACCGCGCCACCGCGCAGCGCGGCGTCCACGGCGAGCAGGATGTTCAGGAACCCGTGCTGCTCGAACCCGTCGCTGTTGCGCACCGCGTGGTGCAGCCCGGCGGTGGCCTTGAACGGGACGTCGAGGCGCACCACCTCGTGCACCGCGGCGGCCAGCTCGGCCTCGCCGGGGTGCAGGTCGGCGCGCACCCCGCCGGTGCGGAACTTCGCCCGGCAGCCGAGCGGACCGAGCAGCGCCAGCACCGCGGCGCGGCGGTCGTCCCGCGGCACCTCCACGTACACCTCGGCGTCGGTGTTCTCCCGCACCCGGCGCAGCGCGTCCGGGAGGTCGGCGGGATCGAGGTCGGGGACCGGGATCTCCAGCGCCCGCAACGGGAATCCGCCCAGTTCGGCGAGCGCGGCGGGCACGGCGGCGGGCCCGGCGGGCACCGTCACCGCCAGCGGCGCGGGACCGTCCGGAGCCGCCCGGCCGGCATCGGCCCGGCCTGGAGCACCCCGGTCCGGAACGGCTCGGCTCGTCTCGACCCGGCCCGCATCGACTTCGCGCAGTTCGGCGAGCGCGGGCGCGGCCACCACCAGCGGCCCCACCGCGGCCGAGTGCGCGGCGGTGCGGTGCGCGGCGTGCGCCCGCACGGCCTGCGGCAGCGGCAGCAGGCCGGGCGGGAACATCGCCGCGTCGTCGAGCAGCCCGGCGACCAGCGGGGGCGTCACGACCGCGGCCCCCGTCCCGCCCAGGTCCACGCGTACTTGCCGTCGTCGCAGGCCAGCCCGCCTTCGCCGAGTTCCAGCGGCCGGAAGGTGTCGACCATGACGGCGAGCTCGTCGAAGAACTCCACCCCGATGCTGCGCTCGTAGGCCCCGGGCTGCGGCCCGTGCGAGTGCCCGCCGGGGTGCACCGACACCGAGCCCTGCCCGATGCCGGAGCCCTTGCGGGCCTCGTAGTTCCCGCCGCAGTAGAACATGATCTCGTCGCTGTCGACGTTCGAGTGGTAGTACGGCACCGGGATGGACAGCGGGTGGTAGTCCACCTTGCGCGGGACGAAGTTGCAGATCACGAAGTTCTCGCCCTCGAACGCCTGGTGCACGGGCGGCGGCTGGTGCACCCGCCCGGTGATCGGTTCGAAGTCGTGCACGCTGAAGGTGAACGGGTACAGGCAGCCGTCCCAGCCGACCACGTCGAACGGGTGCTGCGGGTACACGAGCCGGGTGCCGACGATGCCGGTGGAGCCGCGGTGCTTGAGCAGCACCTCCACGTCGGTGCCCTCGCGCAGCAGCGGCTCGGCGGGCCCGTGCAGGTCCCGCTCGCAGTAGGGCGCGTTCTCCAGCAGCTGCCCGAACCGGGACAGGTAGCGCTTCGGCGGGACGATGTGCCCGCCGCCCTCGATGGCGTAGGCGCGCAGCGGCTCCTCGCCGTGCGGCACCCAGCGGTGCGTGGTGGCGCGCGGGATGAGCACGTAGTCGCCGGAGGTCGCTTCCAGGGCGCCGAACACGGTCTCCACGGTCGCCGCACCCGACTCGACGTAGACGATCTCGTCGCCGATCCCGTTGCGGTACAGCGGAGATTCCCGTTCGGCGACCACGTAGGAGATCCGCACGTCCGCGTTGCCGAGCACCAGCCTGCGCCCGGTGACCACGTCGGCGGCGGCCGCGGCCTCCGCGGTGAACAGGTCGTGCAGCTTCAGGTGCCGCGGCATGAGCGGGTGGTTCGGGGTGGTCGCCTGGTCCGGGAGCTCCCACACCTGCGAGTCGACGATCGCCGAGGGCAGGTTGCGGTGGTAGAGCAGCGAGGAGTCCGCGGAGAAGCCCTCCTCCCCCATCAGCTCCTCGAAGTACAGTGCGCCTTCCTCGTCGCGGTGCTGGGTGTGCCGCTTCGGCGGGACGTCACCGAGTCGCCGGTAGTGCGCCATCGTTCTCGCCTCCTGTCCGCGGTGCCGGTCGGGCACCGCCGCCTGCTGCCATCCCGTCCGCGGTGGCGAACGGGGGCGGGGTCATTGCACCGACCCGCCCCGCCGCGCGCCACCGCCGAAAGCGCGACCGGCTCATTCGGCCGCTCCCGCGGGTACCACCTTGCGCGCGGGCTCGTCCCGGGGCGCGCGCACCGCCAGCAGCATCACCGCGCACACCACCAGGCAGCCGATCGGGAAGTAGAGCCCGAGCGACACGTCGCCCTCGCCCGCGTTGATGCCGATGACGTACGGGCCGAGGAACCCGCCGAGCGCGGCGATCGAGTTGATCGCGGCGAGCCCGACCGCGGTGTGCTCGCGGGACAGCACCCGCGCCGCCATCGCCCAGTACGGGGCCATGTAGCCGAGCACCCCGACCGCCACCATCGACAGGCACACCAGCGCGGGCACCGGATCGTGCCGGAACCAGATGGTGCCCGCCAGCCCGGCCGCGGCCAGCAGCATCAGCGCCACCACGTGCCCGCGCCGCTCGCCGGTGCGGTCGGAGTTGCGGGCCACCAGGAGCATCCCGACCGCGCCGACCAGGAACGGCACCGCGCCGAGCACTCCGATGTTGGTGGCCGAGTAGGACGGGTCGAGCTGGCTGATGATCTGCGGCAGGAAGAAGGTGAAGCCGTAGAGCCCGCAGGCCGCGAACAGGTTCGCCACCGCCAGGTACAGCACCTTGCGGTCCTTGAGGATGCGCAGCTGGCCGAGGAACGTCTCGGGTTCCTCGGCCCGGTACTCGCCGCTGATCTCGCGTTCCAGCCACGCGGACTCGTCCTTGCTGAGGAACCGGGCCTGGCTGGGCACGTTCGGCAGGTACAGCAGGGTGAGCACGCCGAGCAGCAGCGCCGGGGCGCCCTGCAGGATGAACACCCAGCGCCAGCCGCTGAGCCCGAACCACTGCACGTGGTCCAGGATCAGCCCGCCGGTGAGGCTGCCCAGCACCATCGCGATCGGCTGCGCCAGGGCGAGCGCGGCGATGGCTCGGCCGCGCTCCCCGGTGCGGAACCACATGGTCATGTACAGCAGCAGCCCGGGGAACAGGCCGGCTTCGGCGATGCCGAGCAGGATGCGGGCGCCGTAGAGCTGCGGCACGTTCTGCACGAACCCGGTGAGCACGGTGACCAGGCCCCAGGTGAGGGCGATGCGCGCCAGCCACAGCCGGGCCCCCACCCGCTTCATGATCATGTTGCTGGGGATCTCGAACAGCACGTACACCAGGAAGAAGATCGACGCGGCGATGCCGAAGGTCGCGGTGGTGATGGCGAGCTCGTGCTGCATCCCGAGCTGCGCGTAGCTGATGTTGGCCCGGTCCATGTAGTTGAACACGTACAGCAGGCCCACGATCGGCAGGATGCGGGACGAGACCTTCCGGACCGTCCTCCTGCCGAGTTCGCCGTCGGCGGCGTCGGACATGGCGTTTCTCCTCGACGTTGAGCAGAGTCAGGCGGCGCGGCGCGCGGCGGACAGCCCGGCGGCGCGGCCCATGGTGATGGCGTTGGCGACGGCGTTGCCGCCACCGACGTAGCGGGCGCCGAGCACCCCGGCCCCGGCCTCCCCGGCCGCGAACAGGCCCGGCACCCGGCCGCCGCGCTCGTCGAGCACGGCGGCGGTGGCGTCGATCTCCAGCCCGGCGTGGGTGCAGACCAGCTCGGCGGGCAGGGTGCGCACCGCGTAGAACGGGCCCTCGCCGATGGGGTCGGGTGCGGCGGTGGATCCCTTGGCCCGCAGAGTCTCGTGTCGGCCGAAGTCGGCGTCGGCGCCGTGCGGCAGCTGGTCGTTCCAGCGCGCCACTTCGGCGGTGAGCGCCGCGGCGGGCACCCCGATCTCGGCGGCGAGCTCGGGCAGCGTCGCGGCGCGCGCGGTGCGACCGGCCTCGGCCTCGCGCAGCACCACCGCCGCGTCCCAGTGCGCGTAGCCGGGTGGCAGCGCGCGGCGGGCCCGCTCGTCGAACACCGCCCACACCGGTCCGGGCTGGGCGTCGATGATGCCGGTGGACACCGCGTAGGAGGCGTCCTCGTCCATGAAGCGGCGGCCGCGGGCGTTGACGTGGATGCGGGACTTCGGCGGGAAGCCGGACTGCCAGTGGTGCAGCCGCTGGAAGTAGGCGGTGGGCAGCATCAGTCCCCAGCCGTCCCCGGCGAGCGCGGCGCCGACCTGCGCGCCGAACCGGAGGTGGTCGCCGCGGCTGCCGTCGGCGGCGACGACGAACAGGTCCTCGCCGGCGCGGGCCGCGGCCGGGTAGTGCCGGGCCAGCAGCTCCGGGTCGCGGGCGAAGCCGCCGCTGGCGATCACGACCGCGTCCGCGTCGACCTCGACGTCGTCGGCGACGACGCCGGACACCCGGTCGCCGGTGGTGCGCAGCCGCTGCACCCGGGTGCCGAGCACCGCTTCCACCCGGTGCGCGCGGCGCGCCTTGTCCAGCACCTGCACCAGTCCGTAGCCCTGGTCCTTCGGCACGTGCCCGCGCCACACGTCCTCCACGCCCGCCCGGCACAGGCCGGGGGTGTGCGCGTCGCCGGAGATCGCCGCGGGGACCTCCACGCCGAGCCCGATCAGCCACTCCAGGGCGGCGCCCGCCCGGTCGCAGAACCCACGGATCAGGCCGGGCCGCAGCAGCCACTGGTTGAGGTCCATGTAGTGCTGGAAGAACGCCTCCGGCGAGTCCTCGACGCCGAGCCCGCGCTGCACGGACGTCCCGGCGGCGGTGAACATGCCCGCCGAGAGCTGCGTGGAACCGCCGAGCTCCCGTTCCGATTCGAACAGCAGCACCGCGGCGCCGCGTTCGGCCGCCGACACGGCCGCGGCCAGCCCGGCCCCGCCCCCGCCGACGACGATCACGTCGTAGTGCTCGGTCATCGCAGGTCTCCCCCGGTGTCGGCGAGGATGCGGTGGTACAGCCCGTTGGACACCAGCCCGCCGTCCACGGTCACCTCGCTGCCGGTCAGGTACGCGGAGCGGTCCGAGAGCAGGAACAGCACCGATTCGGTGATCTCCTCGGGGGTCCCGGTGCGCCCGGCGGGGATGCTGGCGACCGCGGAGGCCACGAACGCGTCGGCACCGTCCAGCAGCGCGGTGCCGACCAGGCCCGGGTGCACCGAGTTGACCCGGATGCCCCAGCGGGCGAAGTCCCCGGCCGCCGACTTCGACAGCCCGGTCAGGCCCCACTTGCTCGCCGAGTACGACGGGGAGAAGTAGCCAATCTGCCCGGAGATCGAGGAGATGTTCACGATCGACCCGCCGCCGGAGTCGCGCATCAGCTCGGCGACGGCCTGCATCCCGTGGAACGGGCCGTGCAGGTTGACCCGCAGCACCTGCTCCCACACCTCGGCGGTGGTCTCGGTGAACCGCAGCCGCCGCGAGATGCCCGCGTTGTTCACCAGCCCGCCGAGTTCACCGCGGCCGTCGCGGATCTCGGCGACGACGCGCGCCCAGGCCGCCGGGTCGGTGACGTCGAGCTCGTGCGCGGAGGCCGAGCCGCCCGCGGCGGTGATCTCGGCGGTGACCTCGCCCGGGTCGGCCACGTCGGCGAGGCACACGTGCACGCCCCGGCGGCCCAGCGCCCGCGCGTGCGCGGCGCCCATGCCCCCGGCGGCGCCGGTGATGAGCACGACTCCGGGGTAGCGGACGCGCTCGACGGCCTCAGACATGCCGGGACCCGCCGTCGACGGCGATGCTGTGCCCGGTGATGTAGCGGGCGCTGTCGGAGAGCAGGAACAGCAGCGCGCCGAACACCTCCTCCGGGGAGCCGATCCGGTGCAGCGGCACGGTGTCCACGGCGTGTCGCAGCGCCACCGGGTCCTCCTTGACCCAGCGGGTCATGTCGGTGTCGATGTAGCCGGGTGCGATGGCGTTGACCCGGATGCCGTGGTCGCCGAACTCGACGGCGAGCGATTCGGTCAGGTGCGCGACCGCGGCCTTCGAGGTGCAGTAGGCGCCGCGCCCGCGCCGGACCCGGGTCGCCGACACCGAGGACATGTTCACGATCGCTCCGCCGGGGCCGAGGTGCCGGGCCGCGGCCTGCGCGCCGTAGAGCACGCCTTCGACGTTGACGCGCAGCACGTCGCCGAGCTGGTCGGGGCTGATCTCCGCGGCGGGGGCGAACGGGAAGATCCCGGCGTTGTTGACCCAGTGGTCGAGCCTGCCGAACTCGGCGAGGGCGGTGGCGGCGAGCCGGTCGTGCTGTTCGGCCGACGTCACGTCCACCACGGTGCTGACGACCCGCCCCGGTTCGTCCACTTCGGACTTCACCGCGTCGTTGATCTCGGCGGCGGTGGCGGACATCCGCTCGCCGTCGAGGTCGCCGCCGACGACGTGCACCCCGCGGGCGGCGAGGCCGCGCGCGAAGACCGCGCCCATGCCGCGCGCCGCGCCGGTGATCACGGCGACCTTGCCGGGCAGGTCCGGGTAGTGCGCGCCGATCGGCCGGTGCAGCGCGCCGCCCGGTCCGGTTCCGTCCGAAGTGGACATGGTGTTTCTCCTGTTTCGGCTGGGGATTCGGGGTTCAGCGCGCATCGTCGCGGCGCACCACGCGGCGGCGCACCCGCCACGCTCCGCCGTCGGCGACGAGCTCGTCGGTGAACGTGGTCATCCGCAGCAGCCGGGACTCGCCGTCGGCGGTGCGCACGATCTGCAGGTAGCCGCGCACGGTGAGCGCGCCGGGACCCGCCGGCTCGGCGACCAGGTTGGTGATGACGTGCCGGGTGCGGGCGCCCTCGTCGCGGTCGGCGGCGGCGAGGCGTTCGGCGAACTCGACGAGCGCGGCGGTGCCGGTAGCGGGTTCCGGGTAGCTGGGCGAGTGGAACTCGCCGTCGGCGGTGAACGTGGCGGCCCAGTCGGCGGCGCGGCCCTCGTCGATGTGCGCGCTCTGCGCCCCGTAGAGCTGGTGGACGTGCGCGAGCACGTCGGCGCCGATCGGCTGCACGGGTCACCTCCTCGTAGCCCGAACCATGTGCTATTATCGCACACAGCGTGCGATTAATTGGTACTGTAAGCGGGCTCACGCAGGCCGTCAACACTGCGCAGGAGGAACGCCATGTCCGAGACCGGCGCGGTCGAGCTCGACTCCGGGATGTCGAAGACGCTGCACAACGGGTTGCGCATCCTCGAAGTCCTCACCGAACACCCGCGCGGGCTCACCCTCGGCGAGCTGGCCGAACGCGTCGGCGTGCACCGCACCGTCGCGCACCGCCTGGTGCGCACCCTCGAAGCGCACCGGCTGTGCCGCCGCGACGAGGTCAAGCGCATCTCGCTGGGGACCGGCTTGGTGCAGCTGAGCGAACCGGTCGAGCAGGACCTGCGGACGCTGGCCCGCCCGGTGCTCGACGAGCTCACCGAACGCACCCAGGCCACCGCGCACCTGGTGGTGCAGGAGGACGAGCACCGGGTGCGGATGCTGATGATCGTCGAACCCCGGCGAGCGCGGATGCACGTGTCGTTCCGGCCCGGGCAGGTCGACCCGATCGACCGCGGCTCGGCGGGCCTCGCCCTGCTGGCCGCCGCGCCCCCACGTGCGGGCGAACGGGAGGCGGTGCGGGAGACCCGCGCACGCGGATTCGCCGTGTCGCACGGGGAGATCGCGCCCTCGGTCACCGGCATCTCGGCGCTCGTGCCCGGCACCGAACGGCCGGTCAGCCTCGGGCTGTCGCTGTTCGAAGTGGACGACGTGCCGGAGCTCGGCGGCATCGTCCTCGATGCCGCGCACCGGCTCGGCACGCTGCTGCGCTGACCCCGGACGCCGGAACGCCCCGCCCGCGATTTCCGCGCGAGCGGGGCGCTCGATCCGCCGGGTCACCGGCCGCGTCGAACCGGCGCGGCCGATCGTGCCGCCGTCCGTCAGCGGCGAAGCCGATGCGCCGCCGACCACGCAGGCGACCATCAGGTGCCCAGCGGTTCCCCCGCGCGGACGGCGACTCCACCCGCGTCGGAGATCGCTCCCGCGGCGAGGGAACCATGACCGCCCGTCGCCGAACCCGCCCGGCGGTCGTGTCGGTGCCCTGTCAGCGGCGCAGCCGCTGAGCAGCGGCCACCTCATCAACCGGCACCGCCGCGGGTTCTCAGCTGGTCCCTCGCGAGGACAGCGATTTCGCATGTGGCGGAGCCACCTGTGAAATCGATCCCGCAGCGAGGGGGCAGCTGAGGTTCCGCCACCCGACCACTACGCAACAGAAGAAGCGAGCCAAGAAGTGATCAGTGGTGCAGCACGAACTTCCCGGTGCTGGCACCGGATTCGAGCTCGCGGTGCGCCTGCGCGGCCTGCGCGGCGGGGAACTCGCCGGTGAGCTCCACGCGGATGCGGCCCGCCGCGACCTCGGCGACGGCCCGGCGCAGCGCGGGACCCACCTCCTGCGGCCGGCTCGCGCTGAGCCCGCCCAGGTTGAAGCCCAGCACTCCCTTGCCGCTGAACCACAGCTCGTTCGCGTCGAACGCGACGTCGGCGCCGCCGGAGACGTTGCCCATCGCGATCAGCCGCCCGCCCATCCGCAGCGCGTCCAGGCCGGGCCTGCGCACGGCGCCCCCGACCGGGTCGACGACCACGTCGAACTCGTCCCGCGGGGCGGTGCGCAGGAAGTCCTCCCGCACCAGCACCTCGTGGTAGCCGGAGCGGCGCGCCACCTCGATCTTCGCCGCCGACCCGACGGTGCCCACCACGCGGCCCGCGCCGAGCAGCCGGGCCACCTGGCCGAGCTGGGTACCGACACCGCCCGCGGCAGCGTGCACCAGCACCGACTCGCCCTCCCGCAGCCGCGCCACCGCGTCGAGCACCAGCAGCGCGGTGGTGGTGTTGGACGGGATCACGGCGGCTTCCGCGGTGCTCAGGTTCTCCGGCACCGGCACCACCAGGTTCGCGTCGGTGACGGCGACCTCGCCGTAGCCGCCGCCGTGGGTCATGGTGAGCGCCGCGACGCGCTGCCCCACCTCGACACCGGTCACGCCGGGGCCGAGCTCGCGGACCCGCCCGGCGGCTTCGATGCCGGGCACGTACGGCAGCGGCACGTCCACCAGTCCCTGCCGGAACAGCACTTCGGCGTAGTTCACGCCGGAGCACTCCACGTCCAGGGCGATCTCCCCCGGCCCGGGGCGGGGCGGTTCCACTTCGGCGTGCCGCAGCACGTCGGGGCCGCCGAACTCGGGGATGGTCACTGCTCTGGTCACTGTCGGGTTCCTTCCCGCTCGGAGTGCTCCGTCGTCGTGCGGTCCGGCGCGGCGCGCCGGTCGAGCGCGATCACCAGCAGCGCCACCGCGAACGCCAGCGCGGCGAACACCCACAGCGCGCCGCGCAGCGATTCCTCGTACGCGGGCCCGGCGAGCTCGCCGCCGGTCGCGCCCGCCACCGCGGCACCGACCGCGGCGATGCCCACGGTCTCCGCGGTCACCTTCGCCGTGTTGAACGCGCCCGCCGCGATGCCCGCGAACCGGGCCTGCACGCTGCCGACCGCGAGCCCGTCCAGCAGCCCCTGCGCGATCGCGATGCCCACGCCCATCACCAGCAGCGGGCCGACCCAGCTGCCCGTCCCGGCCAGCCACGCCGCCCCGGCGCCGACGAGCAGCAGCGCGAACACCACCTGCCGCAGCCCCGGCACCCACTTCACCAGCCAGCCGCACAGCACCGGCACCACCAGCGTCGGCCCGGTCAGCAGCACGATGCTCAGCCCGGCCTCGCGGGTGCTCATGCCCAGCACGCCCTGGAAGTAGGACGGCAGGTACACCAGCAGCGGCCCGAACACGCCGACGATCGCCGTGATCGCCCCGCACAGCGCGGCGAACCGCGGCGTCGCGAACACCTCCAGCCGCAGCACGGGATTCTCGACCCGCCGCTCCACCGGCACGAACACCACGAACAGCAGCACCGCCGCCGCGAACGCGCCCAGCACCAGGCCGTGGCCCCAGCCCAGCTCGGGCCCCTCCACCAGCGCGAAGATCAGCAGCAGCAGCGCCGTGGTGAACAGCGCGGCCCCCGCCACGTCCAGCTTCGTCGAGTCCCGCTCGCTCGTCGCGGGCAGCACCGGGAAGAACGCCAGCAGCACCAGCCCCACGACCCCGGGCACCGCGAACACTGCTCGCCAGCCCAGCTCGGACTGCAGCAGCCCCGCGATCGTCGGCCCGAACGCCAGCCCCACGCCGATCGTGGTGCCGAACAACCCGAACACCTTCGCCCGCGCCGGGCCCTGGAACACCTCGGCCAGCATCGCGCTCGCCCCGGTCGTGGTCGCCGCCGCGCCGATCCCGGCCAGCAGCCGCGCCACGTCCAGCAGCACGATGCCCGGCGCCACCGCGCTCACCACCGCGCACCCGGCGAACAGGCCGACCCCGGCCGCGAAGGTGCGGCGCCGCCCGAACTTGTCCGCCAGCGACCCGGTCACCAGCAAGAACCCGGCGAACGTGGCGCTGTAGGCGTTCACCACCCACTGCGCTCCGGCCAGCCCCGCGCCGAGGTCCCGCTGGATGTCGGTCAACGCCACCGAAGCCCCGGTCAGCGTCAGCGGCACCAGGAACACCGCCACCAGCGAGACCAGCAGCGTCGTCGTCCGGCCCGCCGTCGTCGATGCGGTCACGTCCCGATCCCTTCCACGCACTGCCATTCGTCCAGCCGGGCCCGCTCGCGCAGCACCGGATCGGTGCCCACCACCACCGGATTCCCCACCGCTTCGAGGAGTTCCAGGTCGGTGGCGTGGTCGGCGTAGGCGTGGCTGTCCTCGGCCCGGATGCCGCGGTCGGCGCAGAGCCGGCGCACCGCGACGGCCTTGCCCTCGCCGATGCGCACCTCCCGCACGTCACCGGTGTAGCGGCCGTTGAGCACGTCCGGTTCGCTGCCGAGCACGACGTGCGCGCCCACGTGCGCGGCGATCGGGTCCAGGCAGGCGCGGAACGATCCGGAGACGAGCACGATCAGCTCGCCCGCCTCGCGGTGCGCCCGCAGCCGGCTCAGCACCGGTTCGTGGAAGAGCCCGTCGCGGACCTGCTCGCCGAACCAGCGCCGCCCGGCCGCGATGACCTGGTCGATGCGCTGCCCGGCGAACAGCCGGTAGTAGGCGCGGTTCGACTCGGCGCGGGACCCGCGGAGCCGGACGAGGTCGGCGAGCAGCGCCAGGGCCTGCTCGTGCTCGTCGCGGGCGAAACCCCGTTCCCGGTGGTGGTGCGCCAGGAACGACAGCATCGACTTGCAGGTCACCAGCGTCTCGTCCACGTCGAAGAACGCCGCGGTCGTGCCGGGCGGCGTGGTGGTCATGGCTGTCCTCGTTCTCCCGTCGGAGGTGGTCGGTCAGTAGCGGGTGCCCACCGGCGCGGGGACCGCGTCCAGCTCGGCGAGGTCGACGGCGGTGAGCTCGACGTCGGCGGCGCCGACGTTGTCCCGCAGGTAGGTGCTGCGCTTGGTGCCGGGGATCGGCAGCACGTGCGGGCCGCGCGAGGCGGTCCAGGCGATGGCGATCTGCGCCCCGGTGGCGCCGTGCCGGGCCGCGACCCGCTCGATCACGTCCACGATGCGGCGGTTGTGCTCCCAGGCCTCGGCGGCGAACCGCGAGTTGGTGCTGCGGAAGTCGGAGCTCTCGAAGTCGCCCGGCCCGCCGACGGCGCCGGCGAGGAATCCGCGGCCCAGCGGGGCGAACGGCACGAACGCCGCCCCGTTCGCGAAGCACCAGTCGAGCACGCCGTTCTCGACGGCGTCGGCGGTCCACAGCGACAGCTCGGACTGGATCGCGGTCACCGGGTGCTGGGCGTGCGCCGCCGCGGCCTGCTCGGTGTCCACTTCGGACAATCCGAGCCAGCGGACCTTGCCCTGCTCGACCAGTTCCGCCAGCGCGCCCCAGGTGTCGGCCAGCGGCACCTCCGGGTCGACGCGGTGCAGGTAGTACAGGTCGATGTGCTCGGTGCCCAGCCTGCGCAGGCTCGCCTCCACCGCGGCCCGGATGCGTTCCGGGGAACCGTCGCGGTGCATCGACCGAGTCGCCAGGTCGTCCACCACCAGGCCGCACTTGGTGGCCAGCACCACCTCGTCGCGGCGCCCGGCGAGCGCGCCGCCGACCAGCCGCTCGTTGTGCCCGTCGCCGTAGACGTCGGCGGTGTCCAGGAACGTGACACCGGAGTCGATCGCCTCGCGGATCACCGCCGCGGACACCGCGTCATCGCGCTTGCCCTCGTCGTAGCCCCAGCTCATGCCCATGCAGCCCAGGCCGATCGCCCCGACCTCGTGGCCGGTGGCGCCCAGTTCGCGCTGTCGCACGCGTTCTCCTCTCGTCGTTCCCCTTCACGTCCCGCCCCGCGGTCACGCGGCGGTGAGCAGCAGCGCCGCGTTGTGCCCGCCGAAGCCGAGCGAGGTGCTCAGCGCGGTGCGCAGCCGCCGCTGCCGCGGTTCCCCGGCGACGACGTCCACGCCGATCTCCGGGTCCAGCCGGGCCAGGTTCGCCGTCGGCGGCACGGTGCCGGTCTCCAGCGCCAGCACCGCGTAGGCGGCCTCGATGGCGCCCGCGGCGGCGAGCGCGTGCCCGGTGACGCCCTTCGTGGAGGTCACCGCCGCCGAGTCGCCGAGGCTGCGCAGCAGCACCGCCGCCTCGGTGACGTCGTTGAGCTTCGTGCCGGTGCCGTGCGCGTTCACGTGCTCCACCGCCGACCCGGGCACGTCCGCGTCGCGCAGCGCCTCCCGGATGCTGCGCTCCAGCCCGGCCCCGCGCGGGTGCGGCGTCGTCGGGTGGTGCGCGTCGGTGGCCGAGCCGTAGCCGCTGACCCGCGCCCGCACCCGCGCACCGCGCGCGGCCGCGGACTCCGGCCGCTCCAGCACCAGGAAACCGGCGGCCTCGGCGGCCACGAACCCGTCCCGGTCCGCGTCGAACGGGCGGCACGCCGAACCCGGATCGCCGTGGCGGGACAGCGCGCCCATCCGGTTCAGCGCCGCCATCGCCGTCGGCGACAGCGCCGACTCCGCACCGCCCGCGAGCACCAGGTCGCACTGCCCGGCCCGCAGCAGCGCCCGGCCCAGCCCCACCGCCGTCGTCCCGGACGCGCACGCGGTGGCGGTGACCAGGCTCGGGCCGCGGGCGGCGCAGTCGATGGCAACGTGCCCGGCGACCATGTTCGACATCGACGCGGGGATCGTCAGCGGCGACACCACCCGGTCGCCCTCCTCGTGGTGCCGCCGGTGCTGGCGCTCCACCGTCCCGGTGCCGCCGAGCGAGTTGCCGATCACCACCGCGACCCGGTCGCCGTCCCAGCTCGCCGGGTCCAGTCCCGCGTCGGCGACGGCCTCCCGAGCCGCGACCAGCGCGAGCTGCACGAACCGGTCCACCCGCCGCGCGGTCGCCGCTCCCAGCAGCCGTTCCGCGTCGAAGTCCGGCACCCGGCAGGAGATGTCCACCTGGTCGCCGGCGAGCCGCTCGTCGGTGCGCGCCGTCGACCGGCCCGCGCAGACCCGCCGCCAGTTCTCCGCGACTCCGACGCCCGCGGGCGTGACCAGGCCGAGCCCGGTCACGGCCGCGTCGAAGGGTGCGGTCACGCGGACACGCCCTTGGCCGCCATCAGGTCCAGCAGGTCCCCGAGGGTGAACTCCGGCTTGATCTCGTCGTCTTCGAGCCGCACGCCCCACTCGCGCTGCACCTCGATCCCGAATTCGATCAGCGCCAGCGAGTCCAGGCCCAGGTCTTCGAAGGTCTGCCCGTCGCGCAACCGCTGCGCCTCCACCCCGAGACTGCTGCCCGCGATGCCGCAGAGGCGTTCCTCGATCTCGTTCATGATGTCCCCTCAGTCCCCGGACGCACCGCGTCCGGCTCGTCGTTCACCGGAATGCCCGGCCATCTCAAGGCGGTGGCCCCCCAGGTGAGTCCACCGCCGAACCCGGTGAGCACCACGCGATCACCGGGAGCCAGTTCGCCGCTCGCCGCCGCGTCGGCCATCGCCAGCGGCACCGAGGCGGCGACCGTGTTGCCCACGCGGTCCAGGTTCTGCACCGCGCGCTCGGGCGCGATGCCCAGTTCCGCCGCGCAGGCCTTGAGGATCCGCGCGTTCGCCTGGTGCGCGACCAGAACGTCCACATCGGACATCTCCCAGCCCGCGTCCGCCACCACCCGGCGCGCGGAACCGCTCATCCGCCGCACCGCGCGGCTGAACACGGGCTTGCCGTCCATCTGGAAGTAGTGGTCCGCGACCGCGGCGGGCGCGCCGCGGCTGCGCTGCTGCGAACCACCCGCGGGCACCGTGATCAGCTCCGCGTCCGCGCCGTCGCTGCCGAGGTCGAACCCCAGCAGCGCTCCCGGTTCCGCCACCTCCCCCGCGCGCAGCACCACCGCGCCCGCACCGTCCCCGAAGATCACCCGGGTGGTGCGGTCCGCCGGATCGAGGATGGTGGAGAACGCGTCCGCGCCGATCACCAGCACCGATCCGGCGATGCCCGCGCCGATCAGCCCGCGCGCCGTGGCCAGCGCGTACAGGAACCCGGTGCACACCGCGGCCACGTCGAAGGCGGGCACCTCGCCCAGCCCGAGCCGGTGCGCCACCGACGGCGCGGTCGCCGGGCACGGCCGGTCCGGAGTGCTCGTCGCGAGCACCACCGCGTCCACCGCGCCACCGCCCGCCGAGTCCAGCGCTCGGCTGCCCGCCTCCACGGCGAGGTCCCCGGTGCTCATGCCCGGCGGGACCACGCACCGCCGGTGGATGCCGGTGCGCGTGCGGATCCACTCGTCGGAGGTGTCCAGCTCGGCGGCCAGCATGTCGTTGGTGACCACCCGCGGCGGCGTCCAGCCGCCGAGGCCCGCGAGCACGGCCGCCGGGCTCATCGGACGGCTCCTTCGGCGGGCGCGCCGGCCGCGTCCAGCGCTCCGCTGCGGCGCAGCGCCGACCGGACCGCGCCCGGGTCCACCGCGCCGCGCTCGATCGCCGCGACGTGCCCGTCCGGGCGCACCACCACCGCGCAGCGGTCGCGGCCCAGGAAATCGCGCAGCACCGCCCAGGACGACACGTCCTGCACCGGGGTACCCGCGGGCACCTCCGCGCGGATCGCCGCGCACCGCGCCCGCCACGCCGCGTCCCGCGTCTCGCCCGCCCACAGCAGCACGGTCAACCGATCTCCGGCCACCTCCGGCCACGGGTCCGGCGCGGAACCGGTGGTGAACACCGGGATCCGGCCGCCCGGTTCCCGCACCAGCTTCCGCAACCGCAGGTCGGAGGCCCGTTCCGGGGCGTCCGGCCGGTAGCGCACGCTGAGCTGGCTCATCATCGGCGCCACCACGTGCTGCAGCACGCCCGACTTCCGGGCCGCGCCGACCAGCGCGTCGCGCACCACCACCTTGTCCCGCCGGGAGATCAGCCCCCAGCTGGTCTGCTTCGCGGTCAGCCGCGACACCCGCTTCGCCGAGTGGCGCCGTTCCGGGTCGTAGCCGTCCAGCACCTCGGGGCGCATCGTGCCGTGCTCCACCGCGGCGAGCTTCCAGGCGAGGTTCACCGCGTCCTGGATGCCGGTGTTCATGCCCTGCGATCCCGCCGCGCTGAAGATGTGCGCGGCATCGCCGACCAGGAAGCACCGCCCGGCGCGGAACCGGCCCGCGGTGCGCCTGCGGGCCCGGAACACCGTGGTCCACTTCAGCTCACCGAGGCGCGCCGGGAACGGCACCACCGCGTCCAGGTTCCGCTGGAACAGCTCGTGCGGCGGCGGCTCGTCGTCGTTCCACACCGGCACGCTGCACGCGACGCGGAAGTCGGTGCCGCGGAACGGCGCCAACCCCATCGCACCGCCGCGGTCGTAGCAGTACAGCATCTCGTTGCGCGGCAGCTCGGCGTCCAGCGGTGCGTCGCAGATCGCGAACAGCACGTCGGCCCCGGCCCCCTCGAACGGGATGTCCAGCAGCCGGCGCACCGCGCTGTGCGCGCCGTCCGCGCCGATCACCCAGCGGGCCCGCACCCGTTCCCGGGTGCCGTCGGCGTGCCGCAGCGTCGCCTCCGGCCGCTCGCCGGAGCCGTCCAGGTCGACCAGCTCGACCTCGGATTCCACCGCGGCGCCCGCGGATTCCACGCAGGCGCGCAGCACGTCCTCGGTGCGGTGCTGCGGGGTGCACAGCCCGAACGGGTAAGGCGTCTCGCGCAGCCGGGTCATGTCGATGTCGCCGAGGCGGCGGCTGCCGGAGTAGTACGAGACGCGTTCGATGTGCTCGCCGATGCCCGTCAGCTCGTCGGCGGCGCCGAGCGGCCGCAGCAGTTCCAGGCTGCGCGGCCACAGGATCACCGCCCGCGAGTGCAGCGTGCTGCGCGGCTCGCGGTCGACGATCCGCACCGGCACGTCCTGGCGGAGCAGGAACGCGGCCAGCACCATCCCGACCGGGCCCGCGCCGACGACGAGGACCGGGTCGTTCCCGGAGGAGTCAGCGGACATGGTGGTTCTCCCGTTCGTGGTCGGCCGGGGCGGGTTTGCGCACGATCGCGCAGGACCAGGTGAACCCGCCGCCCGCGCTGAGCACCGCCGCGAGCTCGCCCGCGGCGAGCGCTCCGGGGCGGGCCAGCGCGACCAGGTTGGACAGCAGGTCACCGGCGCCGAGGTGGCCGGTGTCGGCACCCAGGTCGAGTGCGGGCAGATCGGTGAAGACCGCGCGCAGCGCCGGGTGGTAGGCCTCGCCGAGGGCGCGTTCGCCGAGCCGCGGCAGCAGCACGCAGCGCAGCCGCGGATCGCCCGCGTCCACCTCGGCCGCCAGCAGCGCCGCCCGCACCACCTCCGGCACCCGGACCGCGGTGATCTCGGCGAAGCGGGTGCGGCCGTGCCTGCTCAGGTACGCCTTCTTGGTGCGGCGGACGTCGACCCGGCCCAGCGGTGCGGCGCTGAACGGGTCGGCGCCGCGGTGCATCTCCTCCGCCGCCGGTTCGGCGCGGCTGGCCAGCGCCAGCAGTTCCAGGTCGGCGCTGGAGCCGTCCGTCCCGCGCCCGACCAGCACCGCGGCCGCCCCGTCGCCGTACCAGAGCCCGTAATCCCCGCGCCAGCGGTCGAACCCGGGTTCGGCGAACCGGTCGGCGGTGGTGACCAGCGCGGTGCCCGCCTCCGCCGCGCCGACCCAGCGGGTGGCGAGTTCCAGGGCCGCCGCCCCGCCGTTGCACATCTGCTGCACCCCGACCGGGTTCGCGCCGTCCGCGCCGATCCGGGCCGCGATGTAGTGCGCCGGGGACCAGAAGTCGTGGCCCTGGTGGTAGGTCCAGGCGTGCGCGAGGAACCCGATGTCCGCGGCCGCGAACCCGGCCCGCGCCAGCCCGTCGCGGGCCGCGCGGACCGCCATCTCCGGTGCCGCCAGGTCGTGCGACACCGGCAGCGCGGCGTACCCGGTGGCCGCGGCCTCGGCGGGCTCCAGGCGAGCTTCGGCGACCGCTTGCGCGACGGGCACGCTCGTCGGCGGCAACCATTCGGACAATCCGCTGAGCCAGGTCCGGGCGGGGGCGCTCACGCCGCCTCCCGCACTGCCCCGCAGCGCACGTCGAACGTAGCGCGGGCGATGACCGAACCGTGCTGCACGAATCGGATGGAAATGCGGGATTCGCCGTCCGCACCGGCTACCGGCTCGGAGCACAGCAGTTCCACCGGCGCGTCCAATTCGGCGTAGGCGTCGAATTCCGCCGCCATCCCGACGATGCCGAGTTCGTGCGCCGGAATCCCGGCGAAATGCTTCGCGGCGAGCACCCCGAGTTGGCGGGCGCCTTCCATCAGCACCATTCCGGGAACGTGGTCCTGCGGGTGGTCGAACAGGCTCGGATGCGATCCGTGCACCCGCAATCGGGCCACGATCCGGTCCGCGGTGAACCGGGGCGCGAGCAGCAGCACGTTGTCCGCGTTCGACCGGCCCACCAGGTGCGGTTTCACCAGATCCGCGGCGGCGTCCGCGGTGAATTCCGCGGAGCTCGGCGGCAGTCCGCCGCGCTTGCGCTCCCGCATCGCCGCGTACACCGCGCCGCGCAGGTAGCCGACGTCCATCCGCACCTGCCCGATGGGCGCCTGGTCCAGGAACAGCGCCATGTCGTAGCGCTGCCCGCGCAGTTCCCCGCCGCGCCACCGGGCGAGCGAGGTCTCGGCGGTGGCGGTGAACTCGTGCGGTGCCGCCCCGCGGTCGCCGTGCGCGTCGTCGAGCCGCAGCGACCAGGAGCGCAGCACGAACTTGGTGTCCAGCGGCGCGCCGAAGTGCGCGTGCATCGCGTGCGTCTCGGCCTGCCTGCAGCACTCCAGCAGCAGCAGCGGGTCGACGCGTTCGTCGGTCAGGTGGTCGGTGTAGTAGTAGTGGATCATCGGCAGCTGGGCGGCCGCGGCGAAGTGCGCGCTGTCCAGCCGCACGCCGTCGGTCAGGAACAACTCCGACAGGTTCCGCCGGTGCACCAGGCTGCGCGCGACCGTGTGCTCGAAGCCGAGCTCCGGGCAGGCACCTTCGTGCACGGGAGTATTCGTCACAACGTTCCCCTCAGTTCGTCGCCGGCACCCCGGGCCGGCGGCGGTACTCCTGCATTCCGTTTCGACCGGCGGACCGGCCGGGAGAACGCACGCGTTCCGGGCGGCCGACGCCGGAATGCACGGCGTCGCCCCGCTTCGCGGTGCGTGCTGTTCTTCTTTCCCCCGCGGCCGACGCGCGTTCCCCGTCGCATCGATCGGCCGTCGTGCGCGCTCCGCGGAGCGCCATCCCCAGTTCCCCGAACGGGGTCCACCGGAGCCGCGGACGACGCGGCCTCTCGCAGTGGATGCGCACACGCTAGCGCCGATTGATCACGCTCCGCAACGCGCTGTGATCCTATTCACCGCGCCGGTGGAATTGCGTCCGTTTTTTCGGGAAAACCACTGGTCGCAGCGGCCTCGAATAGCGGGTCTCATTCATCGAAGAATTTGCCGCAGCACGCAGCGGAATCGCGAAGTGCACCCGATCGAATTAATGCGGCCATCGGCATATTCCAATTCCATTGTCGACCGAACACCGTGGCACGCTGATCGGGTGAGCCCGCACGAGACGGCCCCGCCCCCGGACGTGCGAACGCCGGGGCGGTGCCCCCGGTCCTCGACCGGCCGGGCACCACCCCGGCGCTCGATCACGTCGTTCGCCGGCGCGAGCCGGCGCGACGGAGCTCAGTCCTCCTCGTCCGGATCCCGGACGTACAGCGTCCTCCCCCGCAGCACGGTGCGCAGGCAGCGCGGCAACGGCGCGCCCGGGCTCAGGTCCGGCAGCGGCGGCACGCCCGCGCGCGGATCGGTCGACCAGCGCTGCACCCGCGAATCCGGTGCGGTGACGACGAGATCTCCCGTCTCCCACACCGCGTACGTCGCCGGAGCGCCCGGCACCAGCGCGCCCGTCACCCCGTCATCCACCCCGGCGGCCCGCCAGCCACCCCGGGTGTGCGCGGTGAACGCGGCGCGCGGCGAGACGCCGAAACCGTCCGTGCGGTGGTGCACCGCGGCCCGCACCGCCGCCCACGGGTCCACCGGGGTGACCGGCGCGTCCGAGCCGAACGCGAGCACGACGCCGTTCGCGGCCAGTGCCGAGAACGGGTTCAACCGGGTGCCGCGCGGCACGCCGAGCCGGCGCGCGTACATGTCCGACGGCCCGCCCCAGGCCGCGTCGAACTGCGGCTGCACCGAGGCGACCACGCCGAACGAGCCGAGCTCCGCGGCCTGCTCGGTGGTCACCATCTCCAGGTGCTCCAGCCGGTGCCGCATGCTCGCCAGCGCGGGCACGCCGAGCACCTTCGCCGCGCGGCGGAACCCCTCGCAGGCCTCGGCGACCCCGGCGTCCCCTATCACGTGGAACCCGGCCTGCAAGCCGTTGCGGGTGCAGTCGATCAGGTGCTCGGCGACCGCTTCGGCGTCCAGGTACAGCACGCCGGAGGTCGTCGGGTCGTCCGCGTAGGGCGCGCCGAGCGCCGCCGTGCGCGAACCGACCGCGCCGTCCACGAACAGATCACCGCCGAGCCCGCGCACGCCCAGCTCCCGCGCGGTCTCCAACGCGCCCAGCTCGCCCCAGTAACCGACGACCTCCGGCACGTCCCCGCGAGCCGACAGCGCCAGCAGGTCCCGCAGGTCCTCCGCCCCGGAGATGTCCGGTCCCGCGCACTCGTGCACGGCCGCGACGCCGCAGGACGCCGCGTGCCGCAGGAACGCCAGCTGCGCCTCCCGGCGCTGCGCCAGGCCCAGCGATTCGCGGGCGGCGCTGCGCGCGTGGTGGTGCGAGACCCGGGTCAACGGACCGTCCGGGCTCCAGCCCTCGGTGTCCCTGGCCAGCGGGGCGCGCTCGATCAGCGCGCTGGAGACCAGCGCCGAGTGCACGTCGATCCGGGACAGGTAGACGGGCGCTCCGCCGCAGGCGTTGTCGATCTCCGCGCGGGACGGCGGGCGGCGCTCCGGCCACCAGGTCTCGTCCCAGCCGTGACCCCACACCAGCGCGCCCGGGTGCTCTTCGACGTGGTCGCGCAGCGCGTGCAGGAATTCGGTCAGCGAAGCGCAACCGGTCAGGTCCAGGCCGTTGATCAGCAGACCGGACGAGGTGGCGTGCACGTGCGCGTCGACGAACGCGGGGGCGACGAACGCCCCGCCGAGCTCGACGATCTCCGCCTCGGGATGCAGTGCACGGCCGACCCTGTCAGAACCGACCCAGGCGATGGTGCCATCGATGACGGCCATCGCGGTGGCGTCGGCATCGGCGGGCGAATGGATCCGGCCGCCGAGCAGCAACGTGGTCTCGGACATGTCCTGTGTTCCCTGTCCTGGGGATCTCCCCCGGCTTCGGCTTGCTGGCGGCGCAAGGCGTGACGAGCAACTGTTCCGCCCGGCCCCCGCGTCGGCACGAGCCCCTCCGCTCCGGGTCGCACCGACCTGTCCGGTCGGCGGCGGACCGCATCGGGCGGCTCGGCCGCCCGGTCCCCATCCGCCCGCTCCGTCCGGAGCCGGGTGGATCACCTTACGCGGAGCTCCGCGACCCCGGTGGATCGAGGCCCGCGCCGAGGTGAACCTCGCCATGCGCCACCGTGGCCGGGGTGGGGGGGGGCGCGCCCCCCGCCCGCCCCCATCGTTGGCCGCAGCGTTACCCCACTGGTCGGGCGGTGGGGGCCCCCCCGGGGGGGTGACCCCGCCGAAC
>NZ_JBEYUS010000032.1:0-66057 GCF_040643635.1 Saccharopolyspora sp. NPDC047091 | reverse complement strand
GGGGCTTCGGCGTCCCGGCGCTGCGCAGCACTTCGCGGGCCTGGAGGGGCTTCCGCGTCGTGCCGGTGGGGGTCAGCCCTGCGCGACCGGGGTCGCCTGCAGCACGCCCTTGAGCTGCTCGCCGCCGGGCCAGTCGGTGGCGACGCGGCCGTCCTCGGTGGCCGAGGGCAGCGAGAACTCGACGCCGGTGGGCACCTCGGCGTGCGGCGCGGCCGCGGTGGCCTGGATCAGGTACGAGTGCGCGGGCGAGGTCGCGGTCAGGTTGACCGGCTGGGCGGCGCTGTTCTCGGGAACCACCTCGACGCCCTGGATCGGCGCGCCGTTCTCGGTGAAGACCACGCCGCGCGGGCCGCCCTGCAGCTTGCAGTTGACGTTCGGGTTCGCGGCCGTGTAGTCGACGCGGAACGCTTCGTGCCCGGCGGCACCGCCCTGCTCCTTGACGACCATGACGTCGACGTCGGCGGCGGTGCAGGCGGCGTCGCTCGGGTTGGCGGTCGCGGCCCCGGCGGAGAGGACGGAGATCCCGGCGACCGCTCCGGTCACGGCGGCGGCAGCGGCGATGCGGCGGATGTTCGCGAACATGGTGTTTCCTCCTCAGCGGTTCTTCTGCTCCTGAAGACGTGCCGGCCGCGCCGAGGATGCTCCGCGGTGGCACTGCTCATATCGGAGCAACCTCGAAGCCCCTCGCACGTCCGCCGGATGCAGGTGGGAGGAATGCCCCGTTCGCCCGATCGGCTCCGGGCGAACGGGACGTACCGCCGGTCACTCCAGGCTGTAGATCCGCCCGGTGTCCGCCCCTTCCACCGACCGCACGTACGCCTGCGCGACGTCCGCGAGGTCCACCGGCCGGATGCCGGGGAAGAAATCGCCGTACTCGGCGAGGCTCTCGGTGAACACGGTCGGGCTGATCGCGTTGATCCGCTGCGGGGCGATCTCCACGGCGGCGGCGCGCACGAACGATTCGACGGCCCCGTTGGCCATCGACGCGGCGCTGCTGGTGCGGACCGGGTCGCGGCCGAGCACCCCGGTGATGAGGGTGAACGAGCCGCGCTCGGCGATGCGCGGGATGCCCTGCCGCACCAGTTCGACCTGGCTGAGCACCTTGCCGCGGAACGCCGATTCGTAGTCGGCGGGGCTCATCTCGGTGACGGGCTTGTACGGCACGTCGCCCGCGGCGCTCACGACCGCGTCGACGGGGCCGGTCTGCTCGTAGAGGGCGGTGGTCTGCGCGGGATCGGTGAGGTCGAAGCGGAACCGCCCGCTGGTGCGTCCGGCGGTGAGCACGTCGTGGCCGCGCGCGCCGAGCGCGTCGCCGACGGCGGTGCCGAGCCTGCCCGCCGCGCCGATCAGGAGAACCTTCATGCCCCGACGCTAGGACGGGCCGTGCGGGGGAGGGAAATGCCTGTTCGGGCCGCACCTATGCTCAGCGGTCATGAATGTGGAGTTGCGGCACCTGCGCGCGCTGGCCGCGATCGGCGACGCGGGCACGATCACGGGTGCGGCGGCCGCGTTGCACGTGACGCAGCCCGCGCTGTCCCGCACGTTGGGGCAGCTGGAGGCCCGGCTCGGCGCGAAGCTGGTGGAGCGCACCACCCGCAGCCTGGTGCTGACGCCGGCCGGTCTGCGGTTGCAGGAGCGGGCGCACCGGCTGCTCAACGAGCTGGACGAGGCGCTGGCGGAGGTGGCGGGTGGTCCGCGCCCGCTGCGCGTCGGTTTCGCCTGGGCGACGTTGGGCGAGCTCACGGTGCCGCTGTTCCAGCGCTGGCGGGAGGCCAACCCGGATTCCCCGGTCCGGCTGCACCGCTGCCCCGAGCCGGATGCGGCGCTGCGGCGCGCGGAGGTCGACGTGGCGTTCCTGCGCACCGAGCCGCCCCCGGCCCCGGACTTCGTCGCCGTCGCGCTGTTCCGCGAGCCGCGGGTGGCCGCGGTCGCCGAGCACGATCCGCTCGCCGCGTCCGGCGCGGTGCGGCTGGCGGACCTGGCGGACCGCACGGTCGCGGTGTGCGAGACGGCCGCGACCAGCGGTGCCGCGCTGTGGCCGCCGCAGCACCGCCCCGCCACCGCGGACGTGGCGAACGTGGACGAGTGGCTGACCGAGATCGCGATCGGCGACGTCGTCGGGGTCACCGCGGAGAGCACCCGGCACAGCCACCCGTACCCGGGCGTCCGCTACCTGCCGATCTCGGACGCCGATCCGCTCACGGTGCACCTGGTCCAGCCCCGGGTGCCGACGCACCCGGGAACGGACGCCTTCCGCGAGCACGTGCTGCGCTCGCTCTGATCAGGCGGGATCGCAGCGGCCGCCGAGGTGCTCGGCGAGGAACCGGTCGATGGCCCGGTGCAGCTCGATCTGGTTCTCCGGGTTGAGGAATCCGTGCCCCTCGTCCTCCTTCACGAGGTACTCGACGTCGACGCCGCGTTCGCGCAGCGCGGCGACGATGTTGTCCGATTCGGCCTGCACCACGCGCGCGTCGTTGGCGCCCTGGGCGACCAGCAGCGGGGTGCGGATCCGGTCGACGCGGGTGATGGGGGAGCGGGCGAGCATGTCGGCGCGCTGCTCGGGCACGTCCGGGTCGCCCGCGTACCGGTACCAGTTGCTGATCAGCCCGCGGCGGGCGAACGGCGGCAGCGTGCGGGTGAAGTTGACCAGGTCGGAGATGCCCACGTAGTCGACGGCGGCGGCGAACTTGTCGGGCGTGAAGGTGACGCCGACCAGCGCCGCGTACCCGCCGTAGGAGCCGCCGGAGATCGCGAGGCGCTCGGGGTCGGCGTAGCCCTGCTCGACGGCCCAGTCGGCGGCGTCGATGAGGTCGTCGTGCATGGCTCCGGCGAGCTCGCCGATGGCGGCTTCCAGGTGCCGCTTGCCGTACCCGGTGGAGCCGCGGAAGTTCACCTGCAACACCGCGTACCCGCGGTTCGCCAGCAGCTGCACCTCCGGCGAGTAGCCCCACGAATCCCGGTACCACGGCCCGCCGTGCACCAGCAGCACCAGCGGCAGCCCGCGCGGCTCCACTCCGACCGGCAGGGTCAGGTAGGCGGGCAGCGGGAGCCCGTCGCGGGCGGGGATCGTCACCGGCGTCATCGGCGCCAGCGATTCGGGGTCGAGGTGCGGGTACGGCCGGAACAGCAGCCGGGATTCCCCGGTGGCGTGGTCGTAGAACCAGGTGGCGCCGGGGTCGCGGTCGTGGGTGAACGACACCACCCAGCGGCGCCCGGCGTCGTCCCGGGAGATCCCCGCGAGGTCGCCGTCGGAGAGCGCTGCCAGCTTCGCCAGCACCTCGCCGAATTCGTCGTCGAGCGCCCGGATCTCCTGCCGCTCGCCGAGGTAGCGCACTCCGAGCAGCCGCCCGCTCGCCCGGTCCCGGATCAGCGGCGAGGACTGCTGCACGACGATGCGCCGGTCCCCGTCGAGGTCCAGCTCCGGATGCGAGTCCACTTCGGACTCCTCGCCGGTGCTCAGGTCGAACCGGGCCAGCACGGCGCGGTCCCCGTCGCGGTACGAGCCCAGCCACACCCCGGTGCCGTCCGCGTCGAGCTCGAACGGGTTGATGCCCATCGGGTGGCCGTCGCCGGTGAACGTCGTGATCGGGGTCAGCTCGCCGGTTGCCGGATCGTGGCGGGACAGCTCCAGGTCGCCGTTCTCGGTGAGGCTGCGGGCGTAGTTCTCGGCGCCGGGCAGCCAGTCCAGCACGGTGCCGGGGTTCTCGGCGAGCACGGTCGACTCGCCGGTGCTGATGTCGATCTCCACCAGGTCGAACCGGTCGAGCTCGCGGGCGTTGACCTGCACCAGCACCCTGCCGGGCCGGTCCGGGCGCTGCTGCCCGATCGAGGTCCGCACCCCGGGCGGGTAGGGCGTGAGATCGACCGCGGGCGCGTCCGGGTCGTCCAGGTCGACGCGGAACAGGTGCCAGTCCTCGTTGCCGCCCGCGTCCTGCACGTACAGCAGCCAGCGCGGGTCGTCGGTCCAGTGGTAGTCGGTGACGCTGCGCGTCTCGTCCGCGGTGACGCACCGCGTCTCGGAGTCGTCCTCGACCCCGCGGATCCACACGTTGAGCCGGTTCTTCCACGGCGCCAGGTACGCGATCCGCGTCCCGTCCGGGGAGATCGTGGCACCGGCGCGCTCGGGCGAGTCGAAGAGCGCTTCCACCGGGAGGATGTCGGGCAGGGCCATGTCGGATCTCTCCTCTCCGACGGCCCCGTCGGCCGCCGTGACCACAGTCGACTCCGTGCCGTCGCGGCATGCTCAAGCCGATTTCCCGTGACCCGAGCCACTCGTGCCGCGGCGAGGGCGGATCTCCGCCGACGTCCGACGGAGCGCCCTGCCCCGGCCGGTCAGAGCGACCGCAGCCGGTCGCGCACCCGCTCCAGCAAGGACAGGTCCCGATCCGCCTCGGTCGGCTCGATCCGCCCGCTCCAGGCCAGCGCCGCTCCCGGTTCGCGCCGGGGCAGCGGTGGTCGGCAGTCCGGCCCGCACGAGTGGTCGCGCCCCCAGCTCTCGATCAGCACCGCGACGCATTCCGCGCACCCCGAGCGCGCCCGACCGCTGGTGGCGCGGTCCACGCCGACCCCGCAGAACGCCGATCCGCTCCTCACGTCCCGGACGTGCACCCGTCCGTCCGCGTCGGTCCAGGTCCCGGCGGGCCGCAGCGGCCTCATCGGAACGCCGTTCCCGTGGGTCCGGTGGCGGGGCCGGTGCTGGTCGGGGAGGGCACCGGCCCCGCCGGAACCCCACCCGGGCCGCGGCCGGGGACCCGCGGTCGTTCCCGGGTGGGGCGGTCGCGGCGCGCACCGAGCATCCGGGTTCCGAGCGCGGAGCGGAACCGGCGGACGAGGTGCGGCGGCAGTCGCGACATACCCCGACCTTCGGCGCCCGATCGCCGCAGGTTGACGGTTATGCGCCCCATGCGCATGGGGCCGCATGGGATCCGGTCAGCGGGCGAGCGCCTGGGCGTGCGCGGTGCGGTACTCGCCGGTCCACGCCGCGTGCCGCTGGTCCTCCGGCAGGCCGTCGAGTCCGCTGCCCAGGTGGTCGGCGGCGACGTCGTGCAGGCCCATGTCCAGGGTCGCCATGCCGAGGTTGAGCCGGTGGAAGGTGGGGGTCAGCCAGTAGGCGGTGCCGGGGGCCGGCCGCTGCCCGGATTCCTCCAGCAGCTCGGCGGCGGTGTCCAGGAGCCGTCGTGCACCGTCCCGATCACCGAGGCGGCTCGCCCCGTGCGCGGCTTGAGCGGCGGCCCCGATGCGCTGGTGGACGCTCGCACCGGGGGTGTGGTGCTCGGTGAGGAACCACCGAGCCACTCCGCGCCAGTTCTGCTGCTGGCGGGCGATGTAGCCGCGGAAGTTCGCCGCCTGAGCGGCGAGCACGCCGTCCTCGATCTCGTCGGCGGCCTGCTCGGCTTCGGTCAGCCACCGCAGCGCTTCCCGGTCCTGCCGGTCCTCGGCGTACAACCACCCGGCGAACTGCACCCATTCGGCGGCGACCGCGGCCAGCGCGGGCCGGTGCGGTCCAGCAGCCTGCCGCACCAGTCCGGTGACCAGTCGCGCGTGCGCGAGGGTGGGCGGGATGAGCGGTACAGGCCCGAGCACGTCGTCGAGCCTGCGCTGCGCGGCGAGCACTCCGGCGAGGGCGGTGACGGTGCCGCCGTCGAGGGTGTGCGGCCGGTCCAGCACCCGCTCGATCCGCGTTCGGTCCGCATCGTCGAGCACGTCCTCGGCGACACCGGTGACGAGCCTGCGCAGCGCTCCGGCGGCACCGACCGCTTCGTCGAGCGCGGCGACGGCGCGGACGTCGGGCCGCTGCCGGTCGTGCTCGTACCGGGAGATGTTGCCCTGGTCCACGTGCACGTGGCGCGCGAGCGCGCTCTGCGTCAGCCCCGCGGTGCGGCGGAGGCGCCGCAGCGCCTGCCCGAAGCTCTCGGCCATCGTTCGCCCCTTCCCCGCCGGGAATCCGACCCGGCGAGCGGTCCACCTTGCCAGCGGTGCGCCCGGGCCTCGGCGGACTCGCCCGTACGAGATCGGCTCTGCAACCGGTCAGTCGGCCGCGACCGGGCCGAGCAGGTCCCAGCGGTTCCCCGCGATGTCCAGGAAGACCGCGACGCGGCCGTAGGGTTCGCTGCGCGGGGGACGCGCGAATGCGACGCCCGCCGCCCGCAACCGCGCGAAGGCGGCGTCGAAGTCGTCCACGCGCAGGAAGAACCCGACCCGCCCGGCGGTCTGCTCGCCGACCGCGGCGGACTGCCGTTCGCCGTCCGCGCGGGCCAGCAGAATTCCGGTCGCGGCACCGGGCGGCCGCACGACGACCCACCGCTTCGCCCGGCCGTCGCCGGTGGTCGCCGGCGAGTCCTCGACGAGTTCGAATTCCAAGGTGCCGACGAAGAAGTCGATCGCCGGGTCGTAGTCGTCGACGACGATCGTCACGAGGTCCAGGTGCACGGCGTCCTCCCCGGCGGATCGCCGATCAGCTTCGCGCACGGCAGTGCCGTTCCGCAATGGTCCCGGAAAGCAGGAAACCCCCTGTGGGGAGGGGGTTTCCTTCGGCTCGGCCGGACCGGTGCGCCCGGTGGCGCGCCGGGACCGTGGATCGGCGCGGATCACGGCACCGGGCCGGCCGGCGGGTGCGTCCGATCAGGCGGCGGGCGTGGTCACGCACTCCACCGTCGGATCGGCCTCGGTACCGGACGCGACGCAGTCGACGCCCTGGCCGTCCGCGGGGATCGGGTAGCTGAACACGACCGGCCCGTCCGCCTCGGCACCGACGGAGAACTTCAGGACGGTCGGCTGCCACGATTCGCTGCCGTGCAGGGTCTTCGAGTAGTACGTGGTGCCGGGCTCGACGGTGGTGCCGAAGCCTTCGCCGTCGTCGGTGAGCTCGCTGACGTGCAGCCGGTAGTCCCCGGCGGTGTACTTGCCCTCGCCCTCGTGCCCCGGTTCGGCCGCGTGCGAACTCGGAATCTCGGGGGAGACCTGCTCCTGGTTCGCGGCCACGGCGACACCTCCGCCGAGCGCCAGCACCGCACCGGCCACCACACCGGAGACCACGATCTTCTTCGCGTTGAACTGCATTGCGACTCCTCGCGTTGATCCGGTCCGAGCACCGCCGCGGCGGCCTCGGAATTCCGATCACGAATCCTGTCGGCCCGCGCGGCCGGTCACCTCGGCCGAGGAGCCGGTCCGAACGCGAAAAAACAGCCGATAGGCCGAAACGGCACGTTTCGAGAAACGGGGAAACCCTTGCGAACGTCGGTTTCCCGTGCGATCGGAAGCGCATCCGGAGATCTCCCGTTCTTCGATCGCCGGATTCGACCGGGGAAATTCCGGCGCGTTCGGTCCGGTTTCCACGGCGCGCTGGAGGTCCTTTCAGGTGATTCATCCGGTAAACGGAGTAGTGGAGGCTCCCGCTGGCGAAGATCGGACCCTTCCTGCATCGATCGGACAAGGGGTGGGCGTGCCGAACGGCTTCTACACGGATGAGCAAGGCCGGGTCCGGCCGATCAACGGGAAGAAGGGCCGCGGTGGAAGTTCTTCGTCGGGCACCGGTGCCGCTCCCTGACGCGGACCGTGATCCCGCTCGCCGACGAGCGGGGCGGCACCGCGGTCGTGTCGGTCGCCTACGTGCGGACCGGCAGCACGCGGGATGCGCGCGCGCTGAACCGGCTGGACCGCCGGGACGGGACCGGGGACATCAGGGCGCTGGGCAGCAGCGTCCTCGCCGCGCGGGGAGTGTCCTCCACCGGCGAGCACTACGAGTCCACCGCGAAGGGCACGCTCTTCGTGCGAGCGGAGGCGGCGCCGGTGAGCGGGAACCTGCCCCCGGCGGTCCTGGACGGGATGGCCGAGGTGGCGGTGCTGCTCCCGCGGCCGTAGCCGGGACGGGAGCCGGTGCCGGCGCGGTCGGCGGCAGAACGATCAGGTCGGCGGGGAGGCCCGATCGCCGTCACCCGCCCCCGAACAGCAAGAAACCCCCCTGCGGCTAAGTAGGGGGTTTCCAGCTGTCTCGACCAGACGTGCGCCCGAAGGGATTCGAACCCCTAACCTTCTGATCCGTAGTCAGATGCTCTATCCGTTGAGCTACGGGCGCTTGTTCAGTTGTGGATCCCCGCCTGGGCGGGAACCCCTGCGGAGGCTCCGGGATTTGAACCCGGGAGGGGGCGTGACCCCCAACCGCATTAGCAGTGCGGCGCCATAGACCAGACTAGGCGAAGCCTCCCGGCAGTCCCTCTCGGCCACTGGGGAAAAGAGTACACGGCCCGTTCACGCCTCCGCGCAGGGGGGTCGGTCCACGATCGTTCAGCCGTTCGCACCCGCCGCGAGCTGCACGAACGGGTCGAGGGCCGCCGGATTGCGCAGCGCGTCGCGGCTGACGGCGCGTTCCGGGTCGCCGCCGGCGAGGATCTTCTTCACCGGAACCTCCAGCTTCTTGCCGTTGAGCGTCTGCGGGATCTCGTCGACGAGCAGGAACCGGTTCGGCACGTGGCGGGGGGACAGCTCGTCGCGCAGCCGCCGCTTCAGCTCGCCCTCGACGTCCGCCAGCCGGGCGCCCGCGGCGAGCACCAGGAAGCACAGCAGCTCCCCTTCACCGCTCGCGCCGGAGGTGTCGATGACGAGCGAATCGGCGACCTCCTCGAAGGCCTCCACGACGCGGTAGAACTCGGCGGTGCCCATCCGGATGCCGCCGCGGTTGAGCGTGGAGTCGCTGCGGCCGTGGATGATCAGGCTGCCGCGGTCGGTGACCTCGATCCAGTCGCCGTGGCGCCACACGCCCGGGTAGGTGTCGAAGTAGGCCTCGTGCAGCCGCGATCCGTCGGGGTCGTTCCAGAAGAACACCGGCATCGTCGGCATCGGCTTGGTGAGCACCAGTTCGCCGACCTCGCCGTGCAGTTCCGCGCCGTCCTCCGAGTAGGACCGCACCGCGGCCCCGAGCAGCGCGCAGGAGATCTCGCCGAGCCACACCGGCACGTCCGGCGCCGCGCCGACGATCGCGGTGCACAGGTCGGTGCCGCCGGAGACGCTGGCGATCTGCACGTCCGCGCCCACGTGCTCGGCGATCCAGCGGAACCCGTCGACGCTCAGCGGGGAACCGGTGGAGCCGACGGTGCGCAGCGCGCCGAGGTCGTGGTGCTCGGCGGGGCGCAGCTCCTTCTTCAGGCAGCTCTGCACGAACGGCGCCGAGGTGCCGAAGTAGGTGACGCGGTGCCGTTCCGCCAGGTCCCACAGCACGTCCAGCGACGGGTGCCCGGGGCTGCCGTCGAACAGCAGCAGCCGGGTCCCGGTGAGCAGGCCGCCGACGAGGAAGTTCCACATCATCCAGCCGGTGGTGGTGAACCACAGGAACGTGTCGCCCGGGCCGAGGTCGGCGTGCAGCCCGATCGCCTTGAGCTGCTCCAGCACCATGCCGCCGTGCCCGTGCACGATGCCCTTCGGCAGCCCGGTGGTGCCGGAGGAGTACAGCACCCACAGCGGGTGGTCGAACGGCACCGGGTCGAAGGCGAGCTCGGCGCCGCGGTGCCGGTCCAGCAGCGCCGCGAAGTCCGCGGTGCCGTCGAGCCCGCCGGTTCCGACGTAGTCGACGAGCACCACCGACGCGCCGGGCAGCAGCCCGCGCAGTTCGTCCACGGTGGAGCGGATGTCGTAGGTGCGGCCGCCGTACGCGTAGCCGTCCACCGCGACCAGCACGGTCGGCTCGATCTGCACGAACCGGTCGGCGACCGCGCGCACCCCGAAGTCCGGCGAGCACGAGGACCAGGTGGCCCCGAGGCTCGCCGCGGCCAGGAACGCGATCAGCGTCTCCGGGCAGTTCGGCGCCAGCGCCGCCACCCGGTCGCCGCGGCGCACGCCCAGTTCGACGAACGCCGCGCGCGCCGCCGCGACCCGCGCGCGCAGCTCGCCGAACGTGAGCTCCGCGCCCGCCCCGTCCTCCCGCGCGAACACGATCGCCACGTCCTCGTCGGACTTGCCGGGTCCGCCGCGCAGCGCGTGCTCGGTGTAGTTCAGGGTCGCGCCGGGGAACCACCGCGCACCGGGCATCACCTCGGCCTCGAGCACCCGCTCGGCGCGCTCGTGGAAGGCCACGTCGAAGAAGTCCGCGACGGCGCCCCAGAAGCCTTCGAGGTCCGACACCGACCACTCCCAGAGCGCCGGGTAGTCCGGCAGATCCAGGCCGCGTTCGGTGCGCAGCCACTCGCGGAACTCGGCGAGGCGGGTGCCCGCCACCTGTTCCGCGGTGGGCCGCCACAGGACTTCGGGGCTTCGATCGGCGCCGGTGCTCGATGTCATGAGTGCTTTCCTAACCCACGACCGGGCGCCGACGCCATAGCCGAACTGCTCGATGCGCACCGCAAACAGGTTGTGCACAAGCCTGTGGACAGGTTGTCCACAGGCTGTGCGCAACTCAGCGCAGGTGGGTGTCCAGCCAGTTCCGCGCGCGCTGCCAGGCCTCCGCCGCCGCGTCCAGGTCCGTGTCGAACCGGTGCTCGCTGCGGGCGAAGTGCACCACGTCCGTCGCCACCGGGGCGGTCTCCGCGGCCTCCCGCAGCTTGTCCACCTCGGCCGTCGGGATGCGGGCGTCCAGCTCGCTGTAGATCCCCAGCCACGGGCCCGCCAGCTCCCCGGCGATCTCCACCAGCGCGGGCAGACCGTCCGACAGCGGGCTCAGGATGCCGCCACCGCCGACCGTCACCGCCGCGCCCAGGCTGCGGCTCGCCGCCACCACCAGCGCGGCCGAACCGCCGATGTCGAACCCGATCACCCCTTGCCGGTCGCCCGGCACGCCCTGGTCGGTCAGCCACACGAACGCGGCGTCCGAATCGGCCAGGATCGACTCGCCCGATAGTCGCTGGACGTGGTCCTGCACGTGCTCTTCGGCGTGGTCGTCGGAGAACTCGTCGGTGCCCTCGCGGTGGTACAGGTGCGGCGCCACGGTCAGCCAGCCCTCATCGGCGAGGTTGCCCACCAGGGAACGCACCCGGTCGGTGACGCCGCGCGCCTCGTGCAGCACCACCAGCCCGCCGCGCACGACGTTCTCCGGCTCGGCGACGGTCATCCGGAGCTCGGTGCCGTCCGTGAGCGCGAGCGTCTCGGTCCGGGTTTCGGTCATGCCGTTCAGGTAATCAGGCATGGGTGAACAACAGTCAACGTGATCAACCGGATGGCGGAGTCCGGTTGACACACCGTCGCCCCCGCCGCGTTCCCGCCCCGGCGCCGCCCGCGGAGCACCGCGGGACCCGCGGCGGCGCCGGGGAAGGGCCGCGCCACGTGCGGCGACACCCTCGACCAAGCCCACCGCGGGCCACGTGGTGCGTTCCGGTGCAGGTCGGAGGCCGAACCGCAAGTGTGTTCGGCATTACACCCGATCGGCGCCAACCCCGTCGCCGAGCAGAGTGGAACCGCCGCACAGCCGCCCGGTTCCGCGCTGCCGAACCGGAGCTCCGCCTCGGCCGCACGGATTCTGGGCCTCCCCGTCGAGGTCAGCGCCGCGACCCCGGTTCTACAGTGGTCGGGCGGTGCTACCGGCGGCGAAGCGGCGGCACCGCCCGAGCAGAGGGAGCCCCGCATGACCGTCCGCATCCGCCCCGACCTCGACCAGCTGCCCGCCTACGTCGCCGGCCGCACCGTCGCCGGATCGCTCAAGCTCGCCAGCAACGAGGTCTCCGCGGGTCCGCTGCCCGGCGTCACCGAGGCCATCTCCCGCGCCGCCGCCGACGCGCACCGGTACCCGGACATCGGCGCCGCCCGCCTCACCGAGGAGCTCGCCACCCGCCTCGACGTCGATCCGGGCCGCATCGCCGTCGGCTGCGGCTCCGTCGCCCTGTGCGAGCAGCTCGTCCAGATCACCTGCACCGCCGAGGACACCGTCGTCTACCCGTGGCGGTCCTTCGAGGCCTACCCGATCCTCAGCAAGATCGTCGGCGCCACCGAGGTGCAGGTGCCGCTGACCGCCGGGCACGCCGTGGACCTCGACGCGATGGCCGCCGCGATCACCCCGCGGACCCGGCTGGTGTTCGTCTGTTCCCCGAACAACCCGACCGGTCCCGCGCTGCGCCGCGCCGAGCTGGAGCGGTTCCTCGACGCGGTGCCCTCCGACGTGCTCGTCGTCTTCGACGAGGCCTACCGCGAGTTCGTCACCGACCCGGACGTGCCGGACGGCGTCGAACTCACCGCCCGCTACGACAACGTGCTCGCGCTGCGCACCTTCTCCAAGGCCTACGGCCTCGCCGGGCTGCGCGTCGGCTACGCCATCGGGCCCGCGCACGTCGCCGAAGCGCTGCGCAAGGTGTGCATCCCGTTCAGCATCAACGCCGTCGGCCAGGCCGCGGCGATCGCCTCGCTGGCCGCGCAGGACGAGATGCGCGCCCGCTGCGCCGCGATCAGCGCCGAACGGGTGCGGGTGCGCGACGAACTCCTCGCCCTCGGCCACGACGTCCCGGAGACGCAGGCGAACTTCGTGTGGCTGCCGCTGCGCGAGCGCACCGGCGAGTTCAACGAGCACTGCCTCGCCGAACGCGTCGTGGTGCGCGCCTTCGCCGGCTCCGGCGTGCGCATCACCATCGGCGACACCGCGGAGAACGATCTGCTGCTCGGCGCCGCGAAGTCCTTCCCGCTGCACGGCTGACGAAGCTCGATCCACCGGCCCCCGCGTTGCTACCGTGCCCGCACAACGCGCAGATCGGGGGCCGGTGATGGCGGCGGAACACGTTCCGGGCGGAGTGCGGGCGAGCTGGCTCGTGGTGGACGCCGACACGGCGGAAGTGCTGCGGCGGCACGGAGAACGGCACCGCTACCGCTCCGCTTCGCTGGTGAAACCGCTCATCGCGCTCGACCACCTGCGGCGTGGCGGCGAGCCGTCCGCGGCCGAACGGGCGCTGCTGGAACCGATGCTGCGCTCCAGCGACGACGACGCGGCGAGCGAGCTGTGGGACCGCGGCGGCCGGGAGCGGATCGTGCACCGCACCGTCGCCGAGATCGGCCTCACCGGGACCGAACCGCCGCGCGACCCGGACATGTGGGGCTACGTGGTGCTCACCGCCGCCGACGTGGTGCTGGCGCTGCGGCACCTGCGGACCGCCGGGAGCGCGGGCGAATTCGTGCTGGCGCAGCTGCGGCGGTTCACCCGGCACGGCACCGACGGCTTCGACCAGACCTTCGGCCTCCCCGCCGCCGGGGCCGAGGTGGACGCGCTCAAGCAGGGCTGGTCGGGCTTCGGGCTCGGGCCGAACGAGACGCCCCCCGAACCGGCGGCCGAACGGCGCAGGATCCCGGACGAGCGGATCGACCTGGAACACCCGGCGATGCACACCAGCGGCCTGGTGCGCCGCGGCGACCGGCTGCTGATCGTCGCCGTCTGCACGCTGCACCCGGTCGGAACCGGCTGGGACACCGCGGCGGAGACGATCACCGGGCTCACCCGGTCCCTCCTCGACTGACCGGATTCCCGGCTGCGGCAAGGGGAAGGGCGGAACGGTGGTGCCCGGCGAAGAGAGGGGGAGTACTCCGCCGGACACCCCGCGAGGTGTGACCGCCGGTCGGACCGCAACGACCGCGACGAGCACGCAGCCGAACCACACCGACAGCGAATCTAGCCGCGCAGCCGGCGGAAACGTCGTGCGCGGCCAGCATGATCGCACTTTCGAGTGGAAGATCCCGCCGGTTCAGCGCGCGGCCGAGCCGATCTCGTCCTGGGCGGGTGCCGCGGCCACGGCCCGCTGTTCGGCCCGCTCCTCAACCCGTTCCTCGGCGGGCTTGGCGGCGACCGCTTCTTCGCTGACCCGCTCACCGCCGCGGCGGCGGAAGAACTGGAAGCCGGGGATTCCGACGATCGCGCGGCGCACGTCGTGGGTGACCTCGAGCAGCTCGTGGATCTCCGGGCCCACCTTGTCCAGGGTGCGCAGGATCGGCAGCACGTCGGACAGCACGTGCTCGGTGAGCACCGGCAGCTCGTCGACGAGGCGGATCGCCGCGTCGACCTCCTTCTGCGAGAGCTCGTCGACGAACAGCTGCGCCATCGGGGCCGCTTTGCGCGCGAGCGGTTCGTAGGCGGCGAGCAGCTCGTCGGCCACCGCGGCGGTCCGCTGCACGTCGCGGACGGTGCTCGCGGCGGTGTCGCTGACGGCGCCCGCGGACTCGACGATGGTCTGGGCTTCGGCGGAGATGGTGCTCGCGGCTTCGACGGTGCGGCCTGCCGCGGCCGCCACGACCTTGGCTTCGCGCAGCACCTCGTCGACCTCGTCGACGGTGCGGCCGGTGCGGGCGAGGATCTCCTCGGCGCCGTCGACGACGGCGTTCACCCGGTGCAGCAGGGTCTCGACGCCGTCGACCAGACCCAGCACCCGGGCGGGAGCGGCGGCGACGGTGGTGGCGGACTCCACCGCCCAGCCGACCGTGGAGCGGGCCATTCCGAGGACGTCGCCGGGCGTGGGGATGCGGATCAACATGTCACCACTGTGCACGTGCCCGCACCTCGCCGACCACGGTGCGGGTCGGAACGAGGTGCGGGCACGGTGCGAATCGGGGCGAAACCGGTCAGCCGGTCACGGCGGCGTGGCCGGCGACCGCCACCGGGCTGGGCGCGGCGGGCAGCTCGGCGGGCGAGACCTGCTCGGGAGCGCTCGGCGCGGGTGCGGGCGCGGGAGCCGGGCCGGGGCCAGGCCCACCCGGTCCGGGGCCACCGGGGCCGGGCAGCTCGGGGAGCTCGCCGCAGTCGTCGCAGCCGCCGCAGTCGTTGTCGTCGCAGTCGCCACCGTGGCCGGGCTTCTCCGGCTTCTCGTGGTCCGGCTTGTGCGAGGGGTGGTCCCCGACCGGAGCGTTGTCGCAGCTGCCGGACTGCGGCGACAGGATGTCGACCACCGCGCCGACGACCGCGACGCTGTTACCGCACAGCTGAATCGGAGCGATGCTCGCGTCGTTGTCGTTGCCGACGTTGATCCCGTCGTTGTGCGCGCTGTCGGCGAACGCCGGAGCGCCTGCGAGCAACAAGCCAGCGGTCGCGGTGATCACACCGGCGAAGCGTGCTTTTTTGTGCACTGTCGCACTTCCTTCGTTTCGATTTCCGGGATTTCTGTGGTGGCCGGCTTTCCCGTGTTCGGTTCCGCCCGGCCGGTCGCGCCAGGACCGCGTTCGCCCTGCCGCCTTCCCGCCGCGTTCCGCTCCGCTGTTCGCGACTGCTAGTGCAGCAGCACGAGTGTTCCCAGCGGGAGCGTGCTCAGCAGCCGTAATGCATCCGGCGGCACTCGCACGCATCCGTCGCTGGCTGCTTCGCCGAACACGGCCGGGTCCGGCCAGCCGTGCAGTGCGACGGTTCCCGGTCCGCCTCCGTAGCTGTTGAACGTTTCGGAATGCGTACCGAGCGGAAGGATGATGGGGCTGAACTTGGTGACCGTTTCCTCGATCGCGGCCATCAGGTAGGTCCGGCCGCGGGGTGTCGGGGAGTCGGACGAGCCGACGCCGACGGTCCAGCTGCCGATGTTCCGGTCGCCTTCCCACACCACGAGCCGACGCGCGTCCACGTCGACGTCGACGTGGTACGGCGTGCGGGCCTGGGTGACGGGAGCGCCGTCGAGGTGGACCCAGCCGGTGCTGCTGTTGGGCCGGGAGGGCAGCAGCACCTGGCCCCAGCCGCCGTTCCGGGCGATCAGCGGCACCCAGGTCGGGTTGCCGAGCTGGGTGGCGGGCAGCCGCGCGAAGGGGGTGCCGCCGGGCGCGTCGTGCACGGCCACGTCGTGCTCGATCCGCAGCACGACCCCGTCGGTGCCGACCTGCGGTGCGGGGTCGGCGGCGGCGCCGTCGAGGTCGCCGAAGGTGCTGGCCTCGGGGAGTCCGGTGAGGTCGATCCGGTCGGCCTGTCCGGCCGGTGCGGAGGCGGCGTGATCCGCTGCCGGAGCAGGTGGCAGCGCACCGCCCCCGCACCCGGCGAGCAACGCCGCGAGGCCACCGGCGAGCAGCGAGGATCGCGCGCGGCCGAGCACCCGGCGGCGTGCCGGGGCGCTCGGGGCGGATCGCGTTCGCGCAGTCATGGCTCGTCCTCGGTTCCTGGCCCGGTCGTTGCCGGGTGCGGCGATGCGGTGGGGGAATGCCGAAGGGCATTCGGAAGTTCGGTCCGATCGGGGGAGGTGCCGGATCACCGGGTACCGCCGATCAGGTGCCGGGCGGACGCTAACCCACCGCCTGGACCGCTCCAAACGGAAAGGTACGCACGTGCACGGTGGTGCCGTTGCGTCGAATTCGTTGCTGAGCAGCGGAAACCGGCGTTTCAGGTGGATCTGCCGGAAACGCCGAGAATTCGTTGTCCCACCATTGGGTACATAACTTCACCGTTTCGGGTGACCCATTTCGGGGGATTCGCGTGGGCCGGCGGCCCGCTGCCGGATGAGCTCGAACAGCGGTGTTCGGCCGATCCCGTGATCAGCGTCCTCCGTGTTCCGCCGGACCGCCACCGCTCGGCGGCGTGCGGCGCGAAATGCGAGGTGCAGCCCGGCTCGGCCGGACCCGGGCCCGACCTTCGCCGACAGGCCGCGCGGGCCACGGTCCCGGTCGACCGACCCCGCCGGACCGTGCCGTCCGCGCGCCGTGGGATCACGGCCTGGAAAAGCGTCGATCCCCGTCCGAGGACGGGGATCGAGGGTGCCGCGGAGGAAGTGGCGGGGTGCTCAGTCCACCCACGGTCCGTGCTGGACCTCGACCTGGCTCGGGCCGTCGTAATCCGCGCCGTGGACGGGCTTGCAGTAGATGGCGTAGTAGTCATCAGGCGTGTTCGGGTCGTTCTGCATCTGCCTGACCTTGGCCAGGCAGGCGTCCGAGGTGGGGTAGACCGTCGGGAGCGTCTCCAGCTGTTCGGGGCCCGCCGACGCCACGCCGGTTCCCAGCAGGGAAGCACCTGCACCGGCCACGCAGAGAGCCGCTGTCGCCAGGGCCTTGCCGAATCGCATCTGAACTCCTCGTCGAGGTACGGGTGGAAAGCGAACGCATCGCCGGAACGCACGCTATTCGCGGGAAGAACGCACCGGCGCCGGCTCGACCGCGCCACCCGGGAAACCCCTCGGCGACCGTCCGGGAGCCACCGCCCATGCCGGCTGCACGGTCGGCAGCTCGTTGCCACCGACCAGCGAGGAACCGTTCGGCCGGCGGAACGATTCATCGAGCACCCGCACTCCGGGCATTGACGCCCTGATCCGGCGGAGTGCGGGAGAACGTCGCTCCCGGGACCACGCCTGGACCGGCCCCGCGAGCACCGCCGACTCCCCACCGGCGCGCCCCACCAGACCCGCAACCCTCAGCGACGCCACACCCAGCAGTGCTCCGAAGCGCGCCCACCACGGACCGGAGCGAACCCACTCCGCGCAGCATGATGGCCAGCACCATTCATGTCGACTGCGCGCACGGGAGGAATCACCGGCGGATTTCGGTGCTCCGGATCAGCCGGGGTTCGAGCCGGACACCGGTGGTTCTGCTGCGGCAGCCGCCGGATCCCCGTGAAAGATCCGAGCAGGACGCGAAAGAGCCCGGCGGGGAAATCCTCGCCGGGCTCTGTTAGTGCTGGTCACAGTTGCGGAAGCGGGGGGATTCGAACCCCCGGTCCCTCTCGGGACGCTCGCTTTCAAGGTCTGCGAACCACTGTTTGGAGAGGTTCAGTGCATCCGTTAAGGCTGGTCGGATCATGCTATGGACGCGTCTGAACGGTGCTGTACGCCAACGAATGAGACTAGAACTGAGACTAGCCATCGGCTGGCCTGTCTCGGCCCAGCGCCCCAGTGCGGCGACTGCGGAACCACGTTCGACGGACTCGACCTACTCCGCATCGGCGCCGAACTCGCAGACACAGCACCGTGACGCACCTCTCGCGCCAATGCAGGCGTATCGCCCGACCGTGGACCGTGTCGCGCGGGAAAGACCGCACCGGCTGCTGAACGATCCCCCGCGTGCAGACACCGGATCTCGATCACGTCCACGAAGCCACCATCGCCGCCGCCACACGCGAAACCGAGTTCTGGCAGCGCATGACCGAACTCGGCATCCCAGACGGCCAAGCATGGGACGCCCTGCGCGTCGTACTCGCCGAAACCGAACACGGCACTCCACACGCCGACCCGTGGACAGCAGCGACCGCCCTGCTCACCAACACCCCGCAACGGAGCCCACACCCGTGACCCGACCGCCGATCGTCCGCTACCGCGACGGCCGCGCCCTGGGCGACCGGAACAGCCTCGTCCGCCTCGCCGGCCGCTCGGTGCACACCATCCGCAGCACCTGCCCTGTCGCCGACCGCGACCGGGCCAGACGACCGCTCTACGACGCCCAGCAGTGCGCCGTGATCCTGGACGCGAACCCCCAATGCGCACGCCACCCGAAGTTGACACGGCCGCCGCCGCTTAGATCACCTTTCAGGGGGCAACCGCTGTGCCCAAACCCCGAGCCGACCCGGCCGGGGTTTCTTGCGTTCCGGAGCAAGCGGACGCGAGGACCTGCGCACACCGACACAACACCGCCCGGCGCCAAGACCTCGCCCGCTTCCTCCGCCGCACAGCAGTGCCGCCACATCGGCCCCTTGACCGTACGACCGTGTCACCGTGCAGTCATACGGTGATACGGTTATTCGCGTCAGCACTTGACTAGAACCGAATGTTGAGCTGCTGAAACGCGGACAGCGGCCGGACCGCACGTAAGAGGGAGTGCCATCCCTCAGTGCAGCTACCCGACCGCCGCCGCGCTTACTACGTAGGTACGGCTTGGTCAGGGGAGGGACTGGACTCCCGCCCCTGGCCCTGCCAGCCAGCAGGACAGCGCTGGACCCACCACGAACGCGAACGAGCAGATGACCGCACGGAGCGTCTTCTGGCGTTCGCGATACGCATCAAGCAGTGCGTCGAAAATGCGCGCGTTCAACGCTTCGGACATTCGCCGCCGTCCCTTCATTTTGATTCCCGGTAATGCCAGATGGCACGCTCGGGAGCGTACCGGACCCGATCACCGGGGCACCCCCCCGGGCGGCCCCTACACGACCTTGACCAGGTAATATACGTATAGTCGTACTTGTCAGAAACGGTATTCGCAGGTCAGGGAATTGCTGGCTTTGTGGTTTTGGGCGCTCCCGATCAAGTCCGACTCGCCGACGTGTCGCGCCACTGAGTGATCCGCCGGGGGTGTTCTGATGGCCTCCCGCCCGATCGCCGACGCCGAGCGCGACCGCGTGCGAGCACTGCACCGCAAGGGCTCGCCCCGGAACGCCATCGCGAGGACCCCGGACGCTCCCGGTCGACCGTCCTGCGGACCACCTCCCGCGCGCGGAGAGCACATTTGCCTGCTGATCCGAGCAATGTCCAAGCTCGGACCACCTCCACGCACGTGGAGAGCACTTCCTGCAGAAGAAGGCCCCGGGCGGGTATGCCGGACCACCTCCAAGCGCGTGGAGAGCACGACGAGTACCAGGCACTCGCCACCCAGCGGATCGGACCACCTCCACCCGCGTGGAGAGCACCCGACGATGGACTTGCGGCCCGGCGCGTCGTCCGGACCACCTCCACGCGCGTGGAGAGCGCACCGCGCCAGGATCTCCACCACCACGCTCACGCGGACCACCTCCACGCGCGTGGAGAGCACGGCGCGGAAGCCATCAAGCAGCTCGGCGACGTCGGACCACCTCCACGTGCGTGGAGAGCACTTCGGGCACCGGTAGTCGTACTGCTGCCCGTACGGACCACCTCCACGTGCGTGGAGAGCACCGCTTCAGATAGTCGATCGCGCCTTGCCGGTCCGGACCACCTCCACGTGCGTGGAGAGCACGTGACCCCTGGCGGTTCGCGTTACTGGCGGACCACCTCCACGTGCGTGGAGAGCACGGCCGGCGCGCTCGCGGATCATGCCGACGGTGCGGACCACCTCCACGTGCGTGGAGAGCACACCCGGTCGAGCACGTCCGGGCGCTCGGCGTACGGACCACCTCCACGTGCGTGGAGAGCACGACGACGCCATCAACACCGGGCTCGCCGAGGACGGACCACCTCCACGTGCGTGGAGAGCACCGCGGTTTTATCGCGCGCGGACTCCGCGAGAACGGACCACCTCCACGTGCGTGGAGAGCACCGCGGTTTTATCGCGCGCGGACTCCGCGAGAACGGACCACCTCCACGTGCGTGGAGAGCACGATTCCTCGGCATTCCGGTCGGCACCGCGATTCGGACCACCTCCACGTGCGTGGAGAGCACGACTGGCGCACCGGCCAGCGCGAGGTCCGGGCCGGACCACCTCCACGTGCGTGGAGAGCACGTTCAGGGCCGGGTGTCCTCGCTTTCGCGAAACGGACCACCTCCACGTGCGTGGAGAGCACGCCCCCGGCACTCCTCCTACGGCCACCAACGTCGGACCACCTCCACGTGCGTGGAGAGCACCCTTCGCGAACTGGGGTTTTAGGAAGGCCGTTGTTCGTTTCGGCGGTGCGGCATCGGCTGGATCTTAGCGGGGGGAAGTGCGACTGGGTCGGCCTGCGCGGGCGGTGCCAGCGTCCGGCTACTCGTCTCGCTGACGCTGGTTTCGGAGCTGTGCCTTCACGTTCTCAAGATCGAACCGGTAGTGGCCGCTGGGCAAGGTCAGCTCGGGGGCAACCCAGCCGCGGTCAACCCAGCGCTGGACGGTCCGGGTGGACACGCTCAGCTGTTCGGCGAGTTCTCGCGTCGTCAGTAGCCCCACGAATCCACTGTTGTCCGCGAGCGGCAGCGGTGCAGCTCTCCTGTACCTCTATGTGCACTACTGAGTTCAATGGTCTAGTAGTGTCGTCACATGTCGTCAGTTGTCCGAATTTTGGAGATTGGCTATGACGAGGTCGACGGACTGGGCGGGGCGGGGGCGGAGGGCTCGCACCCTGGCGGGTGACTTGAAGCTGAACGCTGCGATGGATGCCCCGGGCGAGGACTTTCCGGCGGAGTTGGGAGACCTTCTGCGGGAGCTTCGTCGACGGAACTGGACCCTCATCCGCTGGGGACCGCCGGAGAGCCCGCAGCTTGTGGCTGCGACGTGCAAGCACCAAGCGTGCACCGACGTCTTCATCCTCAGGAGCCCGAGCGAAGCAACCGCGTACCGGGTTCCCGCGGAGCACGCGGCAGAAGCGTTCAACCCTCCTGGCGTGACCTTCCAGTACCACGCGGCGCCGTCGTGGACGCTGCGAGCGATCCTGCGCCTCTCGGCGCCTGGAGATCAACAATCGCCGATCGAACGCCCCGCACGTGAGTGCTTCCTGCCTGAAGGACTCCCGCAGCCGGTGCTGATCCGTCCACTGTCGCCCTCCGCCAGCATCTGAACGGAGCGTGCCCTAGTTAGCTGCCGAGGAGCTTCCGCATCTCCTCGGTGGAGATCGCGCAGCGGAAGCCGGTGTCGTCGTCGCACATCGACTCGGCGGCGTCGTTGAACGACGGTGGAGCGCAGCGTTCGAACGGGCTTGTCCAGGCCCCGCCCTTGAGTTCCCGGCGGCCGGGGCGGGATTCGGTGGCGCACCACTCCCAGACGTTGCCGCACAGGTCGTAGACGCCGTACGGGCTCACGCCGCTCTGGTACCGGCCGACCGGAGTGGTGGCTCCGACGCCGTTCTCCCGGACGTTGCACTTCGCCGGGGTCGGCTGGTCTCCCCACGGGAACACGTTGCCGCGCGTGCCGCGTGCGGCTTTCTCCCATTGCTGGCCGGTTGGAAGCTCTTTGCCCGCCCACGACGCGTAGGCGGCCGCGTCGGTCCAGGTCACGAACACCACGGGGTGCGTGGCCAGCTCGCCGGGCATCTGCCCGTCCGGCCAGTGCTTCGGCGCCGGGTGGCCAGTCGCGGCGACGAAGCGGGCGTAGTCGGCGTTGCTCACCGGGTTCACGTCGATGAAGTACCCGGCCAGCCACACGGGATCGTTCGCGCGGCCGGAGAGGAAGACGCTGCCTTCGACCTCGACCATCTCGCTGCCGTCGCCGGGATGGCGGACCTTGCTGCTCCCAATCGGGGCCGGCCCCGCATCGTCGCTCGCGCCCGAGACAAGGGAATCTCCGGTCAGATGGCTGAAACGAGCTTGGGTGTCGGCGTCGCTGCGGCTCAGGCACGTGTCGAGCGCGGCTTGGTTCACCGGGCGCGGCCGGATGTTCTCCCCGCCCGCCTCCCACTTCGAGATCATGCGTTCGCTGATCCCGAGGTGCGCGGCGAACTCGCGGATGCTCATCCGCTTGGCTTCGCGAAGCGCCCGGACCTCAACCCCTGACCACTGATGAACCGTCGCCAACTGTGCTGCACTCCCCTGCACCGATGTTGCTGGTGGGGAGCCTAACCCGCGGGCGCAAGTTGCTAGATCTCTTCGCCCGGGATCTCGGCGTACAGCTCGCGCAGCTCGTCGAGCTTGGGGTGGTCCGCCGACCACTCGGTGCCGTCGACGGCGACGATCGAGCGGACTCCGGTCGCGGCGTTCGTCGCGAACGCGGCATCGAACGCGGGCAGGTCCGAGAGGGTTACGGCTTCCTCCGTGACGGCTTCGTCGAGGCCCTGGCGCAGCAGTCCCATCGTCACACCTGCGAGCCATTCGGAACGCGGCCACACGACCTGATCGCCGCGGATGAATCCGATGTTGGAAGTGGCAATCTCCGAAATGGTTCCGTCGGCGTTCAGGAACAGAACATCGTCGAATCCGTCGCGCTGCGCCGCACGCCGATGTTTCATCGCACCGAAAAGGCCGACGTGCTTGATCGCCGGGTCTTCTCGGCGGTACGAGACGGCCTGCACCCGCCAGGGCGCGGGCTGCGCGGTCGACGCCGAGCGGGTGGTGACGAGCACGTGCGGTTCAGCGGCGGAGCCGATCGCTCCCATCTCCAAGGTCGGGTCGTAGATCGTCACGCGGGCGGTGACCGGTTGCTCGGCGCCGGCCAACGCCTTGCGGACGAACTCGCGGACGCGGTCGGTGTCCAGCTCGACGTTGAACAGGTGCCAGCAGTCCCGGACCAGGCGTTCCAGGTGGAGCGACAGTCCGCGAACCCGGTTGTCCTCGACCAGCATCGACGTGAAGTGCCCGTAGTTCGTCAAGGCCAACGCCTTGATCTGGTCGAGGGTCGCGGGTGCGCCGTTCAGCTCCATGCGCGCCAGCATCGCACTTCACCGCCTGGCGCTGAACCCGCGCCGCACCGAAGTGCAGTGAAAGTTCAGGGGCGCCGGTTCAGCGGAAGTTCAGCGCCGAGGGGGCGTTAGGGCAGTTCTGCTCTGTCGCTTGAGGACGCAATCTAGATGGGCAAGCGACAACGGCCCTTGCGGAACCGGCGAGAAGGAGCGACATCATGGCGAAGCAGACGATTCCGGGAATGAATTCCGGCGGCGGAACACTGCCGAAAGTCGTATTCGCGCTCGCCCTGGTGGCTTTCCTGACATTGGTCATCAAGAGCCCGGTTGCGGCGGCCGACTTGGTGCGTTCGGTACTGGCCGGGGCGGGGCGCGTGGGTGGTTCCCTGATGACGTTCTTGGGGGAGGTCAGCTGATGTTGCGCTCCTCGTCGGCGTGTTCGGCCAAGGATGCGATCTGCGTTTCGATCGCCTTCAGTGCGGCGTCGAACTGGTGGACCTCGGTGCGGAGCTCGCTGACCTGGGCACGGACCTTCTTCAGCTCTGCCGGGAAGTCGACATCTTGCGCGCGGTTCCGGACCTGCGCCCCGGCGTTCGGTCGGATCGTGACCGCGCCCTGATCACGCAAGAGGCGCACGGCGGCCAAGGCGGTGTTCACGGCCACGCCGAACTCCTCGGCAAGACCCCGGTAGGTGGGTAGCGCCGCCCCTGGTTGCAAGTCACCGGACTCGATCCGCGCCATCACGGCATCGGCAACGCGGCGGCTAGCTGGGCGTTTGTCCTCGTCAGGCGTGTTCTCAACCACGTAAGCAGCCTACCGCAGACGTCTTGCGACATGGGGTTGACGCAGGGATCGCGACCTGGCTAATGTGTCGCAACATTGAAATGTATCGCTTCATTTGGAGGAGTTGAGATGCACAACCTGGACTTCGACGCCCTGCCGGAAGGGCTCGTCGACTGCGAAGCGCCGTTGGAGGAGTGGGAGCGCCTGCACGTGCGGGACCACTGGGAGGCCGTGATCTCCGAGGAGCTGGGTTCGCCCGATCCGCTGGTCACGCCGTTCACCTGGTCGGAGCTGGGTTCCGGCGAGCGAGTCCGCCTGCGCCGCTACCAACGACGCGCCGGGAACACCGTGCTGCGCCTGGTCTCCGCAGCCGCCGAGGTTCCGGCGGTCGAGCTGGACGGGGAGGCCGCGTGATGACCGTGCACCTCGAACCCGCCCTGATCTTCGCCGCGACCTTGCCCGCGCTGCTGGTGGCGCACCACGTCGCCGATCACTGGTTGCAGACCTCGCACCAGGCGGCGAACAAGGGCCGCCCGGACTGGCTGGGCCGGTTCGCCTGCGCGAAGCACGTGCTGTCCTACACCGCCGCGACCGCCGGAACCGTCGCGCTGTTGTGGGCGGTGCTCGGTCTGCCGATCAGCCCGGCCGGGTTCGTCGTCGGCCAGGTGGTCAGCGCGATCACCCACTACTGGGCCGACCGCCGCCACACGCTGGCCGCGCTCGCCGATCGGGTCGGCAACGGCGAGTTCTACCGCTTCGGCGCACCGCGGACCGGGCGCGACGACAACCCGCACCTGGGCACCGGCGCGTACGCGCTCGATCAGTCCTGGCACTGGCTGTGGCTGGCCGTCACAGCCCTGCTCACCGCCGTTCTCTGACCACCGCAACACCGAGGAGGAGCCATGTCCGAGCACTTCACCGTCCACATCGGAGGCCGGAGCTACACCGCCGACGACATCGCCGCGGGCAAGCACCACGAGGACCCGGCGATCACCGAGCCCAGCGGCAACGTCGTCAACGTCAACCGCGGCGGCGTGGTCGGCATCCAAGCCGGAGTCATCACCGGCGACATCACCTTCGACTGAACCCCACCACCACCTGAAAGGGACCCGTCTTGTCTGAGATCACCAACGCCAGCCTGACCACCGACATCGTCCTGTTCGCCGAGTCCGGCGGAGTCCGGCACGTCCTGCTCATCCGCCGCGGCTGGGCGCCCTACGCGGGGCATTGGGCGCTTCCGGGTGGCTATGTCGACAACGGGGAGCGGTTCATCACCGCCGCCCGCCGCGAGCTGACCGAAGAGACCGGCCTGACCACCGGACGCTTGGACATGGTCGGTGTCTACGACGAGCCCGGCCGCGACCCGCGCGGCCGCGTCATCTCGGTGGCCTTCACCGCGCTGCTGCCGACGATGCCGCCCGCCACCGCCGGAGACGACGCCAGGGACGCCCGCTGGATGCCCGTCGACGTCGCGTTGAGCCGCCGCCTGGCGTTCGACCACGACCTGATCGTGCGCGACGCGCTCCACCTGCACTCGCTGTCCCGCTAGGGGTGCCCCCGGCCCAGCCATCCCGCCAAGAACGCGCTGGGCCGGGGCTCCCAACCCATCTCGTGATCAATCAGGAGGATTCCGATGCTAGTGCGCCTGTTCCGGATCGTGGCCCCGCCCGTGCGGGTGACGTTCCAGGCGTTGCGGTGGGGCGTGCTTCCCGCCGTGCTGTTGGTAGCGCTGTCGCTGGCCTCCGGGCTGGTGCGCACCACCGCCCTCGCAGCGTTCGCCGTGATCGTGGTGCTCAAAGGCGTGATGTTCGCCGTCGAGCACCTCGGCGACCGCGTCCCCGCCCCGCGCCTGCTGTCGGAGGTGGCCCGATGACCACCGCGAAGAGCGCCTACCCGACCCCGATCGAAGACCTCGTGCCGCAGGCCCGGCAGCTCGCAGACGAACTCGGCGGACTGCCGTCGCGGAACCGGCTGATGTCGGAACTGCGGATCGGGGCGAAGAAGGCCAACACCGTGCTGGACCTGCTCGGCGAGCCCACCCCGGAACCGGACCCGGTCCGGCTCCATCTGGTCGCCGAACCGGACTCGAACGACTCCGCCGGGCAGGCAACAGAACCGCTCGCCGAGGAACACGGCGAAGCGGAGAACCCGGAGCCGGAACCCGTCGATCCTGGCCCCGTCGAGCGTGACAAGCCGGATGAATCGACCGCCCACGGGCAACCGGAGCCGGTCGAGTCCGAGCAGGTCAGCAAGATCGTGAACCCGGAGCCGCCGACCGTGGGCAAGCCGGTTGCTCGCTGGCCGGTGCTGCTGTTGGCGTTGCCCGCGTTCGTGGCGATCTGGTCCGGCTGGGTCGGGCTCGGCGGGCTCACCGGGTTCGGGATCGTGCACCCGCTGCCCGGGATCTGGTCCGGGTTCGAGCTCAACACCGCGATCACGCTCCCGATCGGGGTCGAGACCTACGCCGCCTACGCCCTGCGGGTGTGGCTGTCCGGACAGGTCCCGCACCGGGCACGCCGGTTCGCCCAGATCTCCGCGCTCGGTTCCCTGGGGCTCGGCGCGCTCGGCCAGATCGCTTACCACCTGATGACCGCCGCAGGCATGACCTCAGCTCCCTGGTGGATCACCACCCTCGTTGCCTGCCTGCCGGTCGCCGTACTCGGCATGGGCGCAGCCCTGACTCACCTGCTGCACACCGACTCCACGGAGGTGACCCCATGACCAACCACGAGGAACACCAGGACCAGGACGAGCAGCAGGACGCACGAGTCCTGCACCTGCCCTCCGAGCGGATCACCACGCCCGACAGCGAGCAGACCGTGCCGGGATCGACCGACGGTGAGGTGATCGATGGGGAGATCGTCGAGCCGCCGCAGGTCGACCAGCCCACGAAGCCGGAGCCGGGTTCGGCGTTGGTGCGTGCGGAGAAGCGGCTCCCAATCCTCCCCGCGTGGGCCAAGGACGCCGAGGAGTTCCGGGCCACCGCACGATGGGCGCTCGGCTATGCCGGACACAGTGCCGGGTTCCACGCTGTGCGTTGCCCCGTCTACGTCGCTCGGGTCCTCGTGCGGATTCCGGCGGGAACGGTGCGGTTGATCGGTGGCTTGCTGCGGTGGATCGGTGACGCCGAAGGACTCCCGGTTCGGCTCGCGTCGGCACGACGGGAGGACGCCGCCGAGTACCTGAAGCTGTCCCAGCAGCGAGACGGCCGGGTCCGGGCTCGCGCGATCATCGCCGGAGGGCTCGGCGTGGCCACGGTGGCTGCGGTTCTGCTCGGACACTCGGTGCTTCCTGCCGCCGTGCAGTGGACTGCGGCTGTCCTCGCGCTGGCTGGCCTGGGCTGGTTGGGAGCGCCTTCTGACAAGCCGATCGCGTCGCGGGCGGTGGAGTCCACCAAGGTCCCCAAGCTCACCTCCGGCGCCGTGGAAACTGCGCTGGCATCCCTGGGTATCTCGCTGATCAACCAGGCGTTGGGCAAGGGCGGGACCGGGATCGGGTTCCCGCGGCCGATCGCCCGGGACGGGAAGGGCTGGCGGGCGGACATCGACCTTCCGCCGGGGGTGACTCCGGGGGACGTGATGGAGCGTCGCGCCAAGCTCGCTTCCGGCCTCCGCCGCCCGCTCGGGTGCGTGTGGCCGGAATCCGACAACACCGAACACGCCGGACGCCTCGTGCTCTGGGTGGGCGATCAGGACATGCGCAAGGCCACCCAACCCGCCTGGGCACTGCGCAAGGGCAACCGGGTCGATCTGTTCCAGTCCCAGCCCTTCGGCACCGACCAGCGCGGCCGGTGGGTCGACCTACGGCTGATGTTCACCTCCGTCGCGATCGGCGCGATTCCACGGATGGGTAAGACGTTCGCGCTGCGCGAGCTGCTGCTCATCGCCGCCCTCGACCCGCGGGCCGAGCTGCACACCTACGACCTCAAAGGCACCGGCGACCTCGACCCCTTGGAACCCGTGACCCACGTGCACGGGGTAGGTGACGAGCCCGAGGAGATCGACCAGGCCGTGACCGACCTGCGCGGGCTGCGCGACGAGCTGCGGCGCCGGGCGAAGCTCATCCGGGACCTGGCGAAGAAGGGCCAGGCGCCGGAGAACAAGGTCACGCCTGATCTGGCCAGCAAGAAGACCTTCCGCCTGCACCCCATCGTGATCGGCGTCGACGAGTGCCAGGTGTGGTTCGAGCACCCGGACTTCGGCGAGGAGCTGGAGGCGATCTGCACGGACCTGGTCAAGCGGGGTCCGGCGCTGGGGATCATCTTGATCCTCGCGACCCAGCGGCCCGACGCGAAGTCCCTGCCCACGGGCATTTCAGCGAACGTCTCGACCCGGTTCTGTCTGAAGGTCCAGGGACAGACCGAGAACGACATGGTGTTGGGCACCTCGAAGTACAAGCAGGGTGTGCGGGCCACGACGTTCGCGTGGGATGACAAGGGCATCGGCTACCTCGTCGGCGAAGGCTCGGAGGCGCAGATCGTGCGCACCGTCGCCGGGCTCGACGGCCCGGCCGCGGAGAAGGTCGTGGCCTACGCCCGGAACCTCCGTGAGCAGGCCGGAACGCTGACCGGCCACGCCATCGGCGAGCGACTGGAGTCCGAACAGGACACCCGCCGGGACACCCTGCTGGAAGACGTCCTGACCGTGGTGCCGGAGACCGAGAAGAAGGTCTGGAACGAACGCGTCATCGCCCGCCTCTACGAGCTCAAGCCCGAGGTCTACGGCACCTTCCGGGAGGCTGCCGACCTGACGGCCGCGCTCAAGCGGCACGGCATCCGCACCGGACAGGTCTGGGGCACGACCGATGAGGGCAAGGGTGCGAGCCGCATCGGCATCACCCGCGCCGACATCGCCACGGAAGTTGCGGATCGTAATCGTCACCGCGAAGCCGGATAGCCCGCCGCAAGTCTCTAGCCCTAGACGGTGCCGCCTCTAGACCTAGAGACCCCACTAGACACCCACCCCGTTCGCCACCAGCGCCCTAGTCCCTAGAGGCGCGCGGGCCGACCTGTGCCCGAAACCCCTCGGAGGCCATCTGTGACCCCCTCTGGCTCCGCGAGCTTGTTCCTGATCATCGCCCTGCTCGTCGTCACGCTCGGTTACGTCGCGAGCTGTGTGGTCTGGCCGTTCAAGGCGTGCCGGACCTGCAAGGGCGAGGGCAAGTTCCGCTCCCCGTTCATCCGCGCCGTCCGGCTCTGCGGTGTGTGCGGGAGCACCGGGCTGCGACCCCGTGCCGGGCTGAAGGTCTGGAACGCCTACCGCCGCCTGCACCACAAGAACCGCCGCAACCGCTGAGGAAACCGCGGTCCCGCCCGGCTGTCTCTGGCCGGAGGTCGACGGGCGGGACCACTTCACTCCCGAAGGAGCGCACCGCTCATGTTCGCAGAACTCGCGCTGCCGCTGGCGACCGCCGGATGGGCCACCGTCGCCACCGCTGCCGCCGCTTTCCTGAACCGCCGCTTGCACACCGACGAACTCACCGGCATCGGCAACCGCGCCGCCCTGCGCCGCCACGCACGGCGCTTCCGCCGCTGCGGGCTCGTCGGGGCGCTGCTGATCGACCTGGACCACTTCAAGGCCATCAACGACACCCACGGCCACGAGTTCGGCAACGACGTCCTGGCCGCCGTCGCCGCCCGCCTCGCGGAGAACACGGCGCCGGGTGAACGCGCCGTGCGGCTGCACGGCGACGAATTCGCCGTCCACCTCGGCCACATCGGCAGCCGTGCAGCGGCGAAGCAGCGGGCCGACGAGATCGCCCAGGTACTCGCCGAGCCGCTGCAAGTGCGAGGCCAGCGCCTGACCGCGCTGGGCAGCGTCGGCCTGGCCGTGGCTGAGGCCGGCGCCCCGCTCGGCGAACTGCTCGGCGCGGCCGACCGGCGGATGTACCAGGCCAAACACGCCCAACGGTCGGCCGTGGCGCTGGCCGGGCGACCGCGTCGAGTCCGCGACCTGCCGCCGCAGCCCGACCACGCCGCCTGAAGGAGGAACCCATCGTGACCATCTACCTCGATCTCGCTGCCTGGCTCGCCCGTCGCGGTTTGCACGTTTTCCCGCTGCGGCCGGACAGCAAGCGCCCGTTCGGAAATTGCCTGCCCTGCAAGGCCGACAAGTGCACTCCTACGGAGTGCCACTGCTTGAAAGCCGCCCGGCCCTGCCACGGCTACCTCTCGGCCACCACCGACCCGGCCGTGATCCGCCACTGGTGGACCCACAGCCCGCGCGCCAACGTCGGCATCAGCACCGGTGCATCCGGGCTCGTGGTGCTCGACCTGGACCGCAAGAACAAGCCAGCCGCACCCGCCGCACACGACGTGCCCAACCTCGTCGCGGACGGGTTGGAAGCACTGCACGCCATCACCACGGCCGAGGGCGTGCACGTGCCGGAGACGTTGGAGGTCTCGACACCGAGCGGTGGGCGGCACCTGTACTTCCGTGCTCCGGCAGGGCTCGGCGCGACCAGCGACGCCACCGGCCGGGTCGGTCACCAAATCGACCTCCGCGCCCAGGGCGGCTACGTGGTGGCTCCGGCCTGCCGAATCACCGCACCACCGGAGGACTGCACCGGCACCTACGAACGCAACTCCGACCGGATCGACATCGCCGAGCTTCCCGACTGGCTGGCCCGGCGAGCCGTACCGCCGCCCCCGGTGATCGAACCGGGGGAGGCTCCCAACCTTCCCGCTGGTCCGGTCGGCGACCACGCGCCCGGCTACTGGCGGCGGGTCTGGGACGACGAGCTGCACAAGGTCGAAACCCGCGACGGTGAGCGCTGGCGGCTCGTCTACGCCTCCGCCCGGCGCCTGGCGAACCTCGCCGTCCACGACACGGCCCCGTGGTCCGAACAGGACGCGCTCAGCGCCCTGGTGGACGCCGCGATCCGCCGCCGCCAGCGCACCGGCAAACCCGTCGAAGAGGCCACCGCCCGGCGCAACGCCACCCGTGGTTGGCAGCGCGGCACCCACGACGGACCGGGCTCGCTGCACGGCTTCGGCCGCACCGCATGAGCACCCGCCCACTTCCCGGAGGTATCCGATGACGCCTGCACCCGCCCGCACCGGCGCCGCACTCCTCGACGAGCTGCACGCCGCCCTGACCCGCTACGTGATCCTGCCCAGCCCGCACGCCCTGGACGCCGTCGTCCTCTGGACCGCCGCCAGCCATGCCCAACTCGCCTGGGCACACGCCCCCCGGCTCGTGATCCGTGCCCCGGAGAAGCGCTGCGGGAAATCCCGCCTGCTCGACGTCGTGGAGGCCACCTGCCACGACCCGTTCCTGACCGTCAACGCCAGCCCGGCAGCCGTGTACCGATCGATCACCGAGGACCCACCGACGATGCTCGTTGACGAGGCGGACACGATCTTCGGCCCGAACGCCGATGGGAACGAGGACCTGCGCGGGCTGCTCAACGCCGGACACCAGCGCAACCGCCCGGCCAAGCGCTACGACGCCGCCACCAACCGGGTCGAGTCCATCCCCACGTTCGCGATGGCCGCACTCGCCGGGATCGGCACCATGCCCGACACCATCGAGGATCGCGCCGTCGTGATCCGGATGCGCCGCCGAGCACCCGGCGAAAAGGTCGCGCCCTACCGGCACCGCCGCGACCGGCCCGCACTGCTCACCCTCGCCGAACGCATCGCCGGGTGGCTGCGCGCCGACCTCGCCCACCTCGAACGCGCCGAACCCCCGATGCCGATCGAGGACCGCGCGGCCGACACCTGGGAACCGCTGATCATCGTCGCCGACCACGCAGGCGGCGACTGGCCCGACCGAGCACGCCAAGCCGCCCTGACGCTCATCGCCGAATCCCAAGGCGACAACGAAGGAACGTTGCGGACCCGGCTGCTGGTGGACTGCCGCACCGCGTTCGGCGATCAGTACGAGATCGCCAGCGGTGAACTCATCCGTCAGCTCAACAACGACCCCGAAGCACCGTGGCGCGACTACGGCTCCCAAGGGCTCACTCAAGCCAAGCTCGCCCGGCTGCTCGGGGAGTTCGACATCCGCTCGGGAAACGTCCGCTTCCCGGATGGCAGCCAATCCAAGGGCTACCGCCGCGCGGACTTCCTCGACGCCTGGACCCGCTACTGCCCGCCCGCTGGGGGTGAGCCGTCCCGGCCGTCCCAAGCGTCGCCGCCCAGCTCAACGCGGGACGCCTTGCACCCCTGGGACGGATCAAAGCGTCCCACCGAACCAAACCGTCCCAGCCTGACCAGCATCGCGACGCCTGGGACGGCTGGGACGGACAACCCCGCCAGCACCACCGAAAGGGGCGCCGCATGACCGACCGCGCTACCGACATCGCCGCCACGCTCGCCAAGCTCGCCGCGCTGCTCGCCGAGCAAGAGCAGCCCGCGCCCCAGCCCGATCGGACCGTGCGAGCGATGCCATCCCGCGTGCTGCTGACCGTCGAAGAGGCCGCCGAACAGCTCGGCGTCGGCCGCACTACTGCCTACGCCCTGGTGCGCTCCGGCGAACTCGAATCCGTCCGCATCGGCCGACTCCGCCGCATCCCGAAGGAAGCGATCAACACCTATGCCGCGCGCCTTGTCCAGCAGCCCCAGCAGAACGCCGCCTGAAGGGGAACCCGTGGCGAAGAAGACCAGGAACGACAACGGTCGATCGAGCATCTACGAGGGCAAGGACGGCTACTGGCACGGCCGGGTCACGGTGGGTGTCCTCGACAACGGCAAGCCCGACCGACGGCACGTGATGTCGAAGTCCCGCGCCACCGTGGCCCGAAAGGTCGCGGATTTGGAGAAGGCACGTGAGGCCGGGACCGCGACGAAGCCGGGAAAGCCGATGACCGTGGAGCAGTGGATCGGGCACTGGCTGGACGACATCGCGAGCATCACTACGACCGGGAACGGCTGGGACGCGTATTTCTACGCGGTCAAGCATGTCCGCAAGCACGTTGGCGCGCACAAGCTGCCGAACCTGCGAGCGCACCACCTGGAGGCGATGTACCGGAAGATGCAGGATGCGGGTTCCTCGGCTTCGACGGCCCACCAGGTGCACCGCACGATCCGCACCGCGCTGAACGAAGCGGTGAAGCGCGGCTACCTCGCCAAGAATCCCGCACTGATCGCCAAACCGCCCCGGATCGAGGAAGAGGAAGTCGAACCGTTCGACCGCCAGGAGATCGCCAAGCTGTTCGCGGTGGCCTTGCAGAACCGGAACGCGTGCCGGTGGATCATCGCGATCTCGCTGGGGTTGCGTCAGGGCGAAGTTCTCGGCCTGCAATGGCGAGATGTCGACTTCGACGAAGGCACTTTGCGGGTGCGCGTTCAGCGGCCACGGCCGAAGTGGGAGCACGGCTGCGGCGACACCTGCGGACGCAAGCACGGCGGCCATTGCCCCCAGCGGGTGAACCTCCGGCCGAAGACGAAGAAGCCGAAGTCGGCGGCGGGCACCCGTCCGATCGGCCTGCCTGCCCCGCTGGTCGAGTACCTGAAGCAGCACCGGGAAGAACAAGACGCTGAGCGGGTCGTAGCGGGTGACCTCTGGACGGAGGAGGACTGGTTGTTCGCCACGGAGACGGGCGGGGAGATCAACCATCGGACGGACCAGAAGCATTGGAAGCGGCTTTTGGTCGCCGCAGGAGTTCGGGATGCCCGCCTGCACGACGCGCGCCACACCGCCGCAACCGTCCTGGTCGAACTCGGAGTCTCAGACCCAGCCGCGATGAAGGTCATGGGCTGGTCCAGCCCGACCGTCGCCAAGCGCTACCAACACGTCGGTGGCGCGGTACTCGGGGACATCGCCGATCGGGTCGGCTCCCACCTCTGGGAGGCGTCCACAGGCCCCAACTGAGACTAAAACTGAGACTAGGCGCAACAGAGCCCGGCGGGATGATCCTCGCCGGGCTCTGTTCGTGCTGGTCACCTGAGCGGAAGCGGGGGGATTCGAACCCCCGGTCCCTCTCGGGACGCTCGCTTTCAAGGCGAGTGCATTCGGCCGCTCTGCCACGCTTCCAGGGCCGGAGCCTAGCCCGCTGGGGCGGTTCGGAGGACAGCGGGGAGGGGGCCGAGCTCAGGCGTCGGGGCGGTCGTGCAGGCGGGTGCGGAGGCGCTCGAAGACCGCTGCGAGGACCTGCTTCTCGGCGGGTTCCAGGAGGTCGATGAAGTGCTCGCGGACGCCTGCGACGTGGGTGGGCGCCGCGGTGCGCAGGACTTCGAGGCCGCGGTCGGTGAGGACGGCGAGGACGCCGCGGCCGTCTTCGAGGCAGTCGTTGCGGCGCACCAGGTCGGCGTTCTCCAACCGGCGGATCTGGTGCGAGATGCGGCTCTTCGAGTGCGCCACGTCGCGGGCCAGTTCGCTCATCCGCTGCTGCCTGCCGGGCTGTTCGGAGAGCCGCACCAGGATCTCGTAGTCGGCGATGGACAGGTTGTGCGCGGCCTGCAGCTCCCGGTTCAGCCGGTGCTCCAGCAGTGCGCTGCCCTCGATGTACGAGCGCCACGCCACCATCTCGTCGTCGTCGAGCCAGCGGACCTGCTCTTCGCTCCCATCGATCACGCCCACCAGGTTAGTCCGCGGTCGGTGATCACCGGGGTGGATCGGCAGGACGGGCCGCCGGGCTCCCACCGCAGACCGCCTGCGCCGAACGGGTGCGGCGGCGCGGTGGCGGTGGCGGGTGGGCGGACCCGGGATTCCGAGTGCCGCAGCTGACGTCTCGAACGCAGCCGACGTGCGGACCCGATTCCGGCCGTGCCGCTGCCGGCTTGCCGAACGCACCTGATGTGCGGACCCGATTCGAACGCACCCGATGTGCGGACCCGATTCCGGCCGTGCCGCTGCCGGCTTTCCGAACGCACCCGATGTGCGGACCCGGTTCCGGTCCCCCGCCGCGTGCCTCCCGAACGAGCCGAGCGGTCGGACCCGAGTTCCGAGTGCCGCCGCGGGCTTCCTGAATGCGCCGGACGTGCGGATTCGGGTTCCCGCGGCCGACTCCCGAACGAGCCGGGCGGCCCACCCGGTCCGGGCGGGCCGCTCGGCCGCCGGTCAGCGGACCGCGTGCTCCCCGAGCAGGGGGAGCGGTGCGGCCGCGGTGCGCTGGGCGGTGCGGCGCTGCGCGCCGTTGACGTTCTCGGTGCTCTGCGCGTACCGGCCGATGGTGTCGGCGAGCGCCTTCGAGTTCCGCTCCAGCGCCACCTTGTCCACATTGGACAGATCGTCCTGCAAGGTGTGGTAGTTCGGGTCGAAGGTCCGGCCCGCGGTGCCGCCCCACTTCGCGGCCTGCTCCTCGGTCTTCGTGCCGTCGCCGCCGGTGAACAGCCCGCCCGCGGGGATGCCGTTTGCGATGAACTCGCCGTAGTCCGAGCGGCCGTCGAAGTCGGTGCCCTCGGCTTCCACGCCCTGTTCGGCGAGCGCCGCGACCAGGTCCTGCTCGATGGCGCCGGAACCGTGCGGGCCGGGGCCCGCGCCGACGCCGTCCGAGTCGTCGCCGTCGTAGGCGAAGTACCCGGCGTTCGGGGAACCGATCATGTCGAAGTTCAGGTACAGCGCGATGTCCAGCTGCTGCTCGAACCCGAGGCTCTGCACGTACTTCGTCGATCCGACGAGGCCGGATTCCTCGGCGCCCCAGAACGCGAAGCGCACCGCGTTCTCCGCGCCGGGGTTCCCGCCGAGGGCCTCGGCGGTGGCGAGGAGCCCGGCGGTGCCGCTGCCGTTGTCGTTGATGCCCGCCCCTTCGGGAACGCTGTCCAGGTGAGCCCCGGCGACCACCACGTTGTCGGTGCGGCCGCTGCGGGTCTGGGCGATCACGTTGCGGGTGGTGATGTCCTCCAGCCTCGACTGCACGTCGAGGTGCACCGGCGCCCCGGCCTGCTCGGCGAGCCGCTGCCCGGTGGCCAGGTCCACGCCCGCGCTGGGGATCCGCGCGTCGGCCGGGTCGCCCAGGGTGCCGTTCAACGGGCCTTCGACGTTGTTGTAGACGATCGTGCCCGCGGCGCCGAGTTCCGCGGCGACCAGCTGCTTCTCCGCGAACGTGCAGGAGCCGCGCTGCACCAGCACCACCGAACCCGCCACGTCCGCCGGGTAGTCGGCCGCTTCGCAGCCTGGCGTGTCGTCGACGGCGGCGACGGTCAGCGGCGCGGTGATCCCGCCCGGCTGAGTCGCAGGGGAGTACTCCAGCGCACCGCCCTCGACGGGGGCTCCCGCCACGTCCAGCGCGAACGAGTCCAGGAAGAACGCCTGGTAATCGAACTCCGGGGTGGTGACGTCGAAACCGGCCGCGCGCAGCTTGCCCGCCACGTAGTCCACGCTGGCCTCGTAACCGGGCAGCCCGGAGGCGCGGTTCCCGTCGTGCGTGTCGGCGATGCGCTGCAGCGCGATCAGGTGCCGGTGCACCGCGTCCACCTCGACCCGGTCGCCCAGGTCGGTGGCGGCGGCGGAAGCAGGAGCGGCGGCGAGCAGCATCGCGGCGAAGGTGGCGAACGCGGCGGTCGCGCGGCGACCGGGTTTCACAGCACTCATGTTCTGTTGGCTCCCCAAGGTGAGTTCGTGACGATCAGCTTCGACAGCTCCCCCGACGGAGTCAAGAATGTCCGAATGATGGTCCTGGCGGGCGTTTTTCCCGATATTGCCGGAGCGCGTGCAGGTATTACCGTCGGTGCCATGCATGCCATCGCGATCCGTGAACCGGGGAACCCGGAAGTGCTGGAGTGGACCGAGCAGCCCGATCCGCGGCCCGCGGCCGGCGAAGTGCTCGTGGAGGTCGCCGCCGCCGGGGTGAACCGGGCGGACCTCTCGCAGCGCCAGGGCAACTACCCGCCGCCGAAGGGCGCCAGCGAGATCCTCGGCCTGGAGTGCTCCGGCACCATCGCCGAGCTCGGCGACGGCGTCACCGGCTGGCAGGTCGGCGACCAGGTGTGCGCGCTGCTGTCCGGCGGCGGCTACGCCGAGCGCGTCGCGGTGCCCGCCGCGCAGTTGCTGCCGGTGCCGGACGGCGTCGACCTGGTCGACGCGGCCGGGCTGGTGGAGGTCGCGTGCACCGTGTGGTCGAACGTGGTCATGGAAGGCGGTCTCGCCGAGGGCGAGCTGCTGCTGGTGCACGGCGGCTCCGGCGGCATCGGCACCAGCGCCATCCAGATCGGCCGGGCGCTGGGCGCGCGGGTCGCGGCGACCGCGGGCGCGCCGGAGAGCATCGAGTTCTGCCGGGAGCTCGGTGCCGATCCGGTGATCAGCTACCGGGACGAGGACTTCGTGGAGGTCGTGAAGGGCCTCGGCGGGGCGGACGTGGTGCTGGACAACATGGGCGCCGCCTACCTGGACCGGAACCTCTCCGCGCTCGCCCCGGACGGGCACCTCGCCGTGATCGGCATGCAGGGCGGCCGCAAGGCCGAACTGGACCTGGGCAAGATGCTGGTGAAGCGGCTGCACATCTCGGTGCTGGGGCTGCGCGGGCGGCCGGTGGACGGCCCGACGGGGAAGGCGGCCATCGTCGCCGACGTGCGGGAGAAGCTGTGGCCGCTGGTCGCCGCCGGGAAGGTGCTGCCGATCGTGCACGACCGCGTCCCGCTGCCGGAAGCGGCCCGCGCGCACGCGCTGCTCGAAGCGGGCGGCGTGCACGGCAAGATCCTGCTCACCCGATCGTGACCAGGTGAGTGGCCCATTCGCCCAGCCTCACTGGGCGGGTGGGCCACTCACCTCGGTGCGGGGTCAGGTGAGGGCGGCTACTGCGCGGAGGAGCTGGTCCACCTCGTAGGTGTTGGTGTAGTGGGTGAGGCCGACGCGCACCGCGCCGCCGACCTCGCCGACGCCGAGCACCGCGAACACCCCGTGCGTCCCGGGATCGGCGAACGCGCAGACCCCCTGCTCGGCGAGGTGCTCGATCGCGTCCACGGCCTTCACCCCGTTCACGGTGAACGCCATCGACGGCACCCGGCGCATCGCGTCGCCGATGACCATCACGTTCCGCAGCCTGCGCAGCCCGCCGGTCAGGTTCGCCAGCAACCCCGCCTGGTAGGCCTTCACCGAGCTCAGCGAGGTCAGCAGCCGCTCCCGGCGCGGTCCCGCGGCGGCGTCGTCCAGCCCGGCCAGGTAGTCCACCGAGGACACCAGCCCGGCCAGCAGCGGGTAGGCGTGCGGACCGAGCTCCAGCCGGTCCGGGCCCCGCCAGCCGGGTTCCAGCGCCGCCGAGGGCAGCTGGTCGATCATCGCCGGATCGCGGAACACCAGCGCGCCGACCGGCGGCCCGCCCCACGCCGAGGCGTTCAGCGCGAGCACGTCCGCGCCCGTCGCGGTGATGTCCAGCGGCAGGAACGGGGCGGCGGCGGAGGCGTCGACGACGACCAGCGCGTCGTGCGCGGCGGCGATCTCGGCGATCTGGCGGACGTCCGGGCGGGTGCCGACGGCGCCGGAGGCGGCGGTCACCGCGACCACCTTGGTGCGCTCGTCGACCAGGTCCTGGTACTGCCAGGCGGGCAGCTCGCAGGTCTCGATGTCCACCTCGGCCCAGCGCACCTGGGTCCCGGAGCGCTGCGCGGCCCGCTGCCAGCACACCACGTTGGAGGGGTGGTCGAGCCGGGACACCACGACGCCGTCGCCGATCATCCAGCCGTCGCCGAGCCCGTCGGCGAGGCGTTGCAGCAGCACGGCGGAGTTCGGCCCGAGCACCACCCCGGCGGGGTCGGCACCCACGAGATCGGCCAGTGCGCGGCGGGCGGCGTCCACGATGGCCTCGGCGCGCTGCGATGCGGGGAAGATCCCGCCAGGTCCGGAGACGGGGGCGCGCAGCGCGGTGGACACCGCGGTCGCGACCTGCTCGGGAACCTGCATGCCCGCCGGGGCGTCCAGGTGCACCCAGCCGTCACCGAGCGCGGGGAACAGCCCGCGAACTGCAGCGACGTCGAACGCCATGGTCATACCGTACGGAGCGGGACCGGGCGGACGACCGCCGGGTGGTCTGATCCAGCGCTCCACGCGCACCCGGCGTCCCGGAACGCGTCAGGATGGTGGGCATGAACCAGAACGAGCAGGACCAGCAGCGCGAGATCTTCGTGGTGGGTGAGGGCACGCCGCTCGGCTCGGGCGGCGACCCGTCCGCGGAGGCGGTCGGGGAGCGGGAGAACGTCGGTGAGCTCGTCGAACAGCCCGCGAAGGTGATGCGCATCGGCACCATGATCAAGCAGTTGCTGGAGGAGGTGCGGGCCGCGCCGCTGGACGAGGCGAGCCGCAGCAGGCTCAAGGAGATCCACCAGTCCTCCATCCGCGAGCTGGAGGAAGGCCTCGCCCCGGAGCTGATCGAGGAGCTGGAGCGGCTGTCCCTCCCGTTCGCCCAGGAGTCCACGCCGTCCGAGTCGGAGCTGCGCATCGCGCAGGCCCAGCTGGTCGGCTGGCTGGAAGGCCTGTTCCACGGCCTGCAGACCGCGCTGTTCGCGCAGCAGATGGCCGCGCGGGCCCAGCTGGAGCAGATGCGGCGCGGCCTTCCCGCGGGCAGCGCGGGGGAGGGCGACGTGGGCCCGCAGTCGCGGGGAACCGGCCAGTACCTCTGATCGGAGCAGTGCCGCCGGGTGTCCGGTATGCCGAGAGTGATCGCGGCAGCGATGCCCTGTCCTCGGTCGGGTGTGGCCGGTGGGTACTCTGACGCACCGTGCAGGCCACTAGCACGCAAGAGCGCCCTCCGGCCCCGCCCGAGACGTCCGCACGGACTTGGCGCAAGGCGTTCCAAGACATCGCGCAAGGTTTCCAGCAGCAGCAGCTCTGGGCTCATCTGGGCTGGCAGGACATCAAGCAGCGCTACCGCCGCTCGGTGATCGGCCCGCTCTGGATCACCATCGGCATGGGTATGACGGCGACCGCGCTCGGTCTGCTGTACTCCCAGCTCTTCGAGCAGGACATCAAGACCTTCCTGCCGTACCTGACGGTCGGGTTCATCGTCTGGAACTTCATCCTGGGGTGCCTGACCGAGGGCACCGAGGTCTTCATCTCCAACGAAGGCCTGATGAAGCAGCTACCGGCCCCGTTGAGCGTGCACGTGCTCCGGCTGGTCTGGCGCCAGGCGCTGCTGTTCGCCCACAACATGGTCGTCTACCTGGTGGTCCTCGCGATCTTCCAGATGCCGATCGGGTGGAGCGTGCTGCTCGCCTTCCCGGCGTTCCTGCTGCTCATGATCAACGGCGCGTGGGTGGCGCTGCTGTTCGGCGTCATCGCGACGCGGTTCCGCGACATCCCGCCGGTGATCAACAGCCTCACCACGCTGCTGTTCTTCATGACCCCGATCGTGTGGGACGCGAAGATCCTGGAGGAGAAGGGGATCGGGTGGCGGGCCAACCTGGCCGAGATCAACCCGCTCTACCACTACATCCAGATCATGCGCGACCCGCTGATCGGCGGCGACGAGAAGTTCTACCACTGGGGCATCGTCCTCGGCTGCACCGTCGTCGGCTGGCTGCTGGCGCTGCTCGTGCTGCGCAACTACCGCGCTCGCGTCACCTACTGGATCTGATCGGGGGTTCTGCACATGGTCAGCATCGACGTCTGGAATGCCGCGGTCGACTTCCCGATCTTCGACGCCAAGTCCCGCTCGCTGAAGAAGGCGGCGCTGGGACGGGCCGGCGGCAAGATCGGCACGGACAGCCGGGTTCCGATCATCGAGGCCCTGCACGACATCGACCTCTCGCTGCGCCACGGCGACCGGGTCGCGCTGGTCGGGCACAACGGCGCGGGCAAGTCCACCTTGCTGCGCCTGCTGTCCGGCATCTACGAGCCCACCCGGGGCAGCGCCCGCGTGGTGGGCAAGGTCGCGCCGGTCTTCGACCTCGGCGTCGGCATGGACCCGGAGATCTCCGGGTACGAGAACATCATCATCCGCGGGCTGTTCCTCGGCATGAACCGCAAGCAGATGGAAAAGCGGATGGACGACATCGCCGAGTTCACCGAACTCGGCGACTACCTCGGCATGCCGTTGCGCACCTACTCCACCGGCATGCGGGTGCGGCTGGCGCTGGGCGTGGTCACGTCCATCGACCCGGAGATCCTGATCCTCGACGAGGGCATCGGGGCCGTGGACACCGAGTTCCTGGACAAGGCGCGGGACCGGCTCAACGACCTGGTCAAGCGCTCCGGCATCCTGGTGTTCGCCTCGCACTCGGACGAGTTCCTGATGGAGCTGTGCACCACCGGGCTCTGGATGGAGAAGGGCGGCATCCGGGAGCACGGCTCGCTGCGCAGCGTCCTGACCTCCTACAAGGGCAAGGACCCGTTCGAGAACCTCAGCCCGGAAACCCTGGAGCGGATCGGTGAGTCCGCCCTGATCGAGAGCGACAAGGCGCCATGACGACCGACTCCGCCGAGCAGCCGCAACTCCCCGCCGACTCCGTCGTCGCGGTGATCGTCACCAGGCATCGCCGTGAGCTGCTCGCGGAGTCGCTCAAGGTGATCGCCACCCAGACCCGGGTGCCCGACCACCTGATCGTCGTGGACAACGGTCCCGACCAGCCCGCGCGGCAGGCCGTCGAGGACTGCCCGATCCCGTCGACGTACCTGCCCTCGCAGCGCAACCTCGGCGGTGCCGGTGGTTTCGCGCTGGGCATGCTGCACGCGCTGGCGCTCGGCGCGGAGTGGGTGTGGCTCGGCGACGACGACGGCAGGCCCGCCGACGACCACGCGCTGTCGACGCTGCTGGAAGTGGCGCGCACCCGGAAGCTCGCCGCCGTCTCGCCGGTCGTGGTGAACATCGACCACCCGGAGAAGCTGGCGTTCCCGCTGCGCCGCGGCCTCACCTGGAAGCGGCACCCGGAGGAGCTCGGCGCTCCCGGCGGTGACGCGGACTTCCTGCCCGGCATCGCGTCGTTCTTCAACGGCGCGCTGTTCCGCGCGGCCACGCTGGACGTGGTGGGCGTGCCGGACTACCGGCTGTTCTTCCGCGGCGACGAGGTGGAGCTGCACCGCCGGGTGGTGCGCTCGGGCCTGCCGTTCGGCACCTCGCTGAAGACGCGGTTCGTGCACCCGGACGGGTCGGACGAGTTCAAGCCGATGCTCGGCGGCCGGTTCCACGCGCAGGACCCGTCGGACGCGAACAAGCGCTACTACACCTACCGGAACCGCGGCTACCTGCTGTCGCAGCCGGGGATGCGCAAGATCGGGATGCTCGAGGTGCTGCGGTTCGGGCTGTACTTCGTCGGCCACCGCCGGGACCCGAAGGCGTTCCGGGAATGGCTGCGTCTGGTCCGGCAGGGCCGCCGGGAGCAGTTCTTCCGCCGCTGATCGGGGTCGCGCACGTTCCGCCGTTCGGCGGAACGTGAATCTTTCTAGCGTATTTGCCGCTTGAGTGTCCACTGCGGTAGAAGTATGCTGTGGTCAACAAGAAGCTGAAGCCGGCCAAGGTGCTCAGCCTGGCGCGCCGCGCGGCTCGCGGCGCGAAGGCGACGATCAAGGAGATCCCCGGAAGGGGCAAGGGATCGCACCGGATCTTCGCGGTCTACGACCGGGACGGTGTGGAAGTGGCCAGATTCGGTTTAACGGGGCACAACAAAGAGATCTCCTGGCATGTGCTGACGCATGTCGAGACAGGCTTGGCCCCCGTGTTCGGCGAGAAGTGGCTGGAGGACCGATGAGCGCGACGCAACGTGCCGGCGACTACCGAGTGGACGTGAGCCGGGAATCCTCGGGCTGGGTCGCGGTGGTCCGCGGACTGCCCGCCGGGGCGACCGAGGTCGACCACTTCGACGAGCTCGACGTCGAAGTGCGGGACCTCATCGCCGGTCTCGCCGACCGGGAACCGGACTCCTTCGACCTCTCCTGGCACTACCGCCAGGGCGACGTCGAGTACACCCGCCCGGTCGAGGAGCTGGTCCACTGGCGCGAGCAGTCCAGGCAGGCCGCGGAGAACGCCGAACGCGCCCGCCTGGAGATCATCACGACGCTGCGGGCGGCGGGGTTGAGCCAGCGCGTCATCGCCGAGGTGATCGGCACCTCGCACCAGCGCGTGGCGCAACTGCTGGCGGAGGCGTCCTGAACGTCCCCGGCGCCCGGGTCACCGGGCGGTCACCGGCGGATCACGGGACGCTGAGAGCGACCTGAGAATCACTCGATCGGTACTGCTCATGGAGCCGGGGAAGATCTCGACCGGGACCGCACCGAACGCGCCGGACGTCCCCGGACCAGCGACTACTATTCTCCTGGCGTGCGTAAGGGGCAGGAAGACAGCAGTCGCAAGGACGACCCATCGGAGTCGTCCGAGGATCGACCGGCGGACTCTCCGGCACGCCCGGCGGCGAACCGGCGCGACCCGTCCGCGAAGCAGCTGAGGTGGTTCGCCTCCGTGCTCGGACTGCTCGGCGCGGTCCTGGCCATCGCGGTCCCCTTCCTGCCGGTCGAGCACGACGTCAACACGTTGAGATGGCCCACCGCGCAGGGCACCGAATCGGTGTCCGCGCCGCTGGTGAGCTTCGAACCGCTGTGGATGAACGCGACCGTGCCGTGCACCTCGATCCGCAGCCTCGACGCGCGCACCCAGGGTCCGGCGAACCTGCTGAGCACGAACCCGCCGGACTCCGACTACGGCAACCTCACCGGGATGACCCTGCAGGTCGACAACGGCCAGGTGACGCTGCTGTCGAAGGGGCAGCAGATCAGCACGATGCCGCTGCCGCCGGGGGACTGCGCCATCACGGTGCGCTCGGACGCGGTGGGCACCAAGGTCGAGCTCGGTGACGAGAAGCTGGCGAACATGCGCGGCGACCAGCGCCCGCAGCTGACCGGCATCTTCTCCGACCTGGACGAGAACGCCGACGACATCCGGGGCCTGTCCTTCGAAGCCCGCATCGACAACCGCTACGAGAGCAGCGCGACCCCGATCAAGATCGCGGTGATCGTGCTGGCGCTGGCGGCGTTCGTCGGTTCGGTGGTGTGCCTGCGCCGCCTGGACGTGCGGGCGGGCCGCCGTCCGCCGCGCTGGGCGCCGCTGGGCTGGTGGAAGCCGACGCTGCGGGACCTGGCGGTGTTCGGATCGCTGATCGTGTGGTGGATCGCGGGCGCGATGACCTCCGACGACGGCTACATCCTCACCATCGCGCGGGCGCGGGAGAGCGCCGGCTACATCAGCAACTACTACCGCTGGTTCGCGGTGCCGGAGGCGCCGTTCGGCTGGTTCTACGAGCTGTACTCGGTGTGGGTGCAGGTGTCCACGGCGACGCCGTGGGTGCGGCTGCCCGCGCTGCTGATGGGCTCGGTCAGCTGGCTGCTGATCAGCCGCGAGGTGCTGCCCCGGCTCGGCCAGCAGGTGCGGCGCAGCAACGCCGCCGGATGGGCCGCGGCCGCGGTGTTCCTCGCCTTCTGGCTGCCCTACAACAACGGGCTGCGGGCCGAGCCGGTGATCGCGCTGTTCTCGCTGCTGGCGCTGTGCGCGGTGGAGCGGGCGGTGGCCACCGGCCGGTTGATGCCCGCCGCGCTCGGCCTGGTGGTGGCGGCGCTGGCGCTCGGCGCCGGTCCGCACGGGCTGGTGGCGGTGCTGCCGTACGTGGCGGCGCTGAAGCCGCTGCTGCGGCTGGTGCGGCAGCGCGCCAAGGACTACGGCTGGTTGCCGGTGCTGGCGCCGATCGCGGCCTGCGGGTTCGTGATCCTCACCGCGGTGTTCGCGGACCAGACGTGGGGTTCGGTCATGGACGCCACCGAGCTGCGCACCGAGCTCGGGCCGAGCGAGGACTGGTACCAGGAGCTCAACCGCTACAACCTGCTGTTCAGCCCGACCCCGGACGGTTCGCTGGTGCGCCGGTTCCCGGTGCTGCTGGTGATGCTGTGCCTGGCGACCTGCGCGGTGATGCTGCTGCGCCGGGGCCGCATCCGCGGTGCCGCGCTCGGCCCGAGCCGCCGCCTGCTGGCGGTCGCGGCGCTGTCCTTCGTCGCGCTGGCGCTGACCCCCACCAAGTGGTCGCACCACTTCGGGATCTTCGCGGCGGTCGGCGGTGCGTTGGCGGCGTTGACGGCGCTGGCGACGAGCAGCACGGTGCTGCGGTCCCGGCGGAACCGGGCGGCGTTCTTCGCCGGCCTGATGGTGATCTGCGCGTTCGCCGCGACCGGCCCGAACGCCTGGTGGTACGTGTCCGGCTGGGGCGTGCCGTGGTTCGACAAGCCGCCGTCGATCAAGGGGCACGACGCGAGCACGCTGCTGCTGGGCATCGCCGCCATCGCGGGCATCGTCGCGTTCGTCGAGCACCTGCGGCTGGACGAGAAGAACCCGAAGCTCGTGGAGCTCCCGGACAAGACCGGGATGGAGAAGCGCAGCCGCGCCCTGCGGCTGGGCACCGCCCCGCTGGCGATCATCTGCGCGCTGCTGGTGCTGGGCGAGCTGGCGACCTTCGGCAAGGTCATCCAGAAGCAGGCGGGCAGCTACAGCCTGGGCATGGACAACGTCAAGCAGCTGGCCGGGTCCAGCTGCGGCCTGTCCGACTACGTCTACGTGGAGACCGATCCGAAGGCGGGCATGCTGCCGGTGTCCGGCGCCCAGCCGGGCACGCCGTCCCCGGACTTCGAGGTGCCCAAGCGCGCCCAGGACAAGGAGGACGCCCGCCAGTACCTGGGCGCGAAGATGGAGGGCTTCCGCCGCCCGGGCCTGCCCGTCGGGGACGGTTCGGACCCGGAGGAACCGGACTGGCGCCCGCCGCACCAGTTCGGCGACGACACCGCCCCGGTGTGGGGCAGCTACGACGAGGCGGGCACCGGCACCGGCGAGCTGCGCACCCAGTGGTACGACCTGCCGGAGCGCGCGGCGACCGGCGAGGTCCCGGTGGTGCTGAGCCTGGCCGGTTCGGAGTCCGGGGCGAACGCGCTGGTCCTGGAGTTCGGCCGGGACACCCCGCAGGGCTTCGAGATGATGCACCGCCAGTTCGTCGGCCAGGGTCCGGGACCGTCGTGGCGGGACTACCGCTACACGGTCGGCGGCGACGCCGAGGGCGCCACCAAGATGCGGGTCGTCGCGATCGACCAGGCGGTGTCGCCGAACGGCTGGCTGGCGGTGAGCGCCCCGCGCGCGCCGCAGCTGTCGAACATGACCGACGTGGTCGGCGACGCCCCCACGTTCGTGGAGTGGACGGCGGCGCTGGTGCACCCGTGCCTGAAGATCTCCGGCATCAGCGGCGGCGTCGCCGAGATGCCGCGGTTCCGGGTGTCGGCGGGCGCCGAGGTCCGGGACATCGGCGCGGGCTGGTCCTCGCCGGACGCGGGCGGCCCGTTCGGCTGGATGAACGTGAGCTCCAGCGTGCGGGAGCTGCCGACCTACATGCGCGGGGACCTGAACCGGGACTGGGGTTCGCTGTACGAGGTGGACCCGTACGAGCCGGACGCGCTGCCCGCGCAGGCGGCCATGGAGGTGCACTCCGAGACGCACTCCGGCCTGTGGTCACCGGGGCCGCTGACGAAGACGGTCCAGCTGCCGGGCGACGTGCCCAGCTCCGACGACCGCAACGACGTCAAGCAGCTCGGCGGTGACGACGACCAGCAGTGAGGAGCCCGCCCGGAACGGCCCGCACCGCGGGTCGTTCCGGCGGACCCCGAGCCCGAGCGACGACGGCCCGCCCCGCCGATCTCCGGTGGGGCGGGCCGTTCCTCGTGTCCGCCCAGGGTGAAAAAGCCTGGTGGCGCGTCCGCTCAGGGTGAAAGCGGCTGTCGCCGGAGCCCGCGCGGTGGTGCGCTGGGGGCATGAGCGAAAAACGACCCGGATTGGTCCTGCACCTGGCCGGCGTGTCCCAGCCCCTGCACATCGCGTTGGACGCGACCGAGGCCGAGACGCTGGACGGGCGCCTGGCGGAGCTGATGGGCTCCGGCGGCACGACGCTGCTGACGACGGCGGACGGCGGCAAGTTCGCGGTGAACTTCGCGCACGTCGCGACCGCGCACGTGGAGAGCTCCCGTTCGGACAGCAACGCCTACGGCGCGCCGAACCGGCCCACCGGGTTCAGCCGCTGACGGGCCGGTGCCGGGTCAGTCGCGGAAGACGACCCACTTCAGCATCACGAAGTTGATCAGGGTGCCGAGGCCCTGGGCGATGACCCAGAACAGCCCGAACTGCCACGCTTCGTGCGCCTCGAAGATCCGGCACAGCAGCTCGTTCGAGCCCATGTTCACGAAGAACGTCGTCGTGTAGACGATCGCGAACGCCCCGGCCTTGGCCGTGGAGTTGCCGGTGCTCGCCCCGCTGAAGGTGAACTTCCGGTTGATCAGGTACGAGGCGGTGGTGCCGAGGATGAAGGAGATCGACTTCGACAACCAGGTCGGCCAGCCCAGCACGCCCAGCAGCACCGAGTACGTGCCCGCGTCGATCAGCGCGCAGAACCCGCCGATGGCCACGAAGCGGAAGAGTTGCTGGAACAGCCCGAGCTTCTTGATCTCGGTGTCTGCACCGGATTCGGCCACGGCCACTGGTTCACCCCAAGTGTCGGCAACGAGCGTCGGTACGGCTGGCCCGGAGGCGGACGACCACAAGTCGCCCCGAAAAGTGTAGCGGCGAAGCTCTGCACCGTCGGGGACACCTGTGCTAGGCCGCCGCTACCCGCCCGTACCCGGGGGCGCGGCGCGGATAGACTCGGCTGGGTGGGATCGGTACAGCACGAACACGCGACCAGCCAGCGGTTGACCGGCTGGGGGCGCACGGCGCCGACCTCGGCTCAAGTCGTGAGCACCCCGGACGTCGACGTGATCGCGAGAGCGGTCCGCGAAGCGGGTGCGCGCGGCGTCATCGCCCGCGGCCTCGGCCGCAGCTACGGCGACCCGTCGCAGAACGCCGGTGGCACCGTCATCGACATGACCGCGCTGAACCGCGTGCACCAGGTGGACGCGGACGAGGCGACGGTCGTGGTGGACGCCGGTGTCTCGCTGGACGTGCTGATGCGCCGCCTGCTGCCGTACGGCCTGTGGATCCCGGTGCTGCCGGGCACCCGCCAGGTCACCGTCGGCGGCGCCATCGGTTCCGACATCCACGGCAAGAACCACCACTCGCAAGGTTCGTTCGGCAGCCACGTGCTGTCGCTGGACCTGCTCACCGCCGACGGTTCGGTGCGCACCCTGTCGCCGCAGGGCGCCGGTGCCGAGCTGTTCTGGGCGACGGTCGGCGGCATGGGGCTGACCGGGATCATCCTGAAGGCGACCATCCGGCTCAAGCGCGTCGAAACGGCGTACTTCCTGGTCGACAACGTGCAGACGAAGAACCTCGACGAGCTGATCGAGCACTTCACCGACGGCTCCGACGGCAACTACATCTACTCCGTGGCCTGGTTCGACTCGCTGGCGCGTGGCGAGAACCTGGGCCGCGCGCTGTTGACCAGGGGGAACTCCGCGACGCTGGAGGACCTGCCGAAGAAGCTGCGCAAGGACCCGTTGAAGTTCAACGCCCCGCAGCTGATGACCGCTCCGCCGATCTTCCCGAACGGGCTGGTGAACAAGTACACGATCACCGCCTTCAACGAGGTCTGGTACCGCAAGGCGCCGACCAGGTTCGGGATGGTGCAGAACATCACCCAGTTCTTCCACCCGCTCGACCTGGTCGGCGAGTGGAACCGGGTGTACGGGCCGAACGGGTTCCTCCAGTACCAGTTCATGGTGCCGTTCGGCCAGGAGGACATGTTCCGCCGCTCCATCGACAAGATCAGCGCGAGCGGGCACGTGTCGTTCCTGAACGTGCTCAAGACCTTCGGCGCGGGCAACGAGGCCCCGATGTCGTTCCCCAGCGAGGGCTGGACGCTGACCGTCGACATCCCGATCACGGCGGGCCTGGACCGGCTGTGCCGGGAGCTCGACGAGCTGGTGCTCGACGCGGGCGGGCGGCTCTACCTCGCCAAGGAGTCGCGGACGACGGCGGAGATGATCGAGCGGATGTACCCGCGCATCCACGAGTGGCGCAAGATCCGCGCCTCGGTCGACCCCGAGGGCGTGTTCCATTCCGACCTGTCCCGGAGGTTGAGCCTGTGACCGGAGCGTTGCAGAACCGGAAGCTGATGGGCTGGGCGCGCACCGCGCCGACCCACGCCCAGGTGCTGAGCACCCCTGACGTCGACGCGATCGCCCGCGCGGTCCGCGAGGCCGATGAGCGCGGCGTCATCGCCCGCGGCCTCGGCCGCAGCTACGGCGACGTGTCGCAGAACGCGGGCGGCACCGTCGTCGACATGACCGCGCTGAACCGCATCCACGACATCGACCCGGACGGCGCCGTGGTCGACGTGGACGCCGGCGTGAGCCTGGACCAGCTGATGAAGGCGGCGCTGCCGCACGGCCTGTGGGTCCCGGTGCTGCCGGGCACCCGCCAGGTCACCATCGGCGGGGCCATCGGGTGCGACATCCACGGCAAGAACCACCACTCGCACGGCAGCTTCGGCAACCACGTGCTGTCGATGGACCTGCTCACCGCCGACGGCGAGGTCCGCACCCTGACCCCGGACGGGGAGGGCTCGGACCTGTTCTGGGCGACGGTGGGCGGTGTCGGCCTGACCGGCATCGTGCTGCGCGCCAAGGTGAAGATGAAGCGCACCGAGAGCGCGTACTTCATCGTCGACGCCGACCGCACGAAGGACCTGGACGAGACGCTGGAGCTGTTCTCCAACGGCTCCGACATGAACTACGACTACTCGATGGCGTGGTTCGACGCGATCTCCACCGGCCCGAAGCTGGGCCGCTCGGCGTTCTCCCGCGGCTCGCTGGCCAAGCTCGACGAGCTGCCGCCGAAGCTGCGCGCCGACCCGCTGAAGTTCGACGCCCCGCAGCTGCTGACCTTCCCGGACGTGTTCCCGAACGGGCTGGCCAACAAGCTGACGTTCAGCACGCTCAGCGAGGTCTGGTACCGCAAGACGCCGAAGGCGGGCCGCGGCCAGGTGCAGAACCTGACGGCCTTCTACCACCCGCTGGACATGTTCGGCGAGTGGAACCGCGCCTACGGTTCCAAGGGCTTCCTGCAGTACCAGTTCATCCTGCCGTTCGACCAGCACGAGGCGCTGCGCACGCTGGTGAAGCGCATCGCCGAGTCCGGCCACGTGTCGTTCCTCAACGTGCTCAAGCGGATGGGCGACAGCAGCCGCGCGCCGCTGTCGTTCGCGATGCCGGGCTGGACGATCACCGTCGACTTCCCGATCAAGGACGGGCTGAGCCGGTTCTGCCAGGAACTGGACGAGCTGGTGCTCGGCGCGGGCGGGCGCCTGTACTTCGCGAAGGACTCGCGGACCACGCCCGAGATGATCCAGCAGATGTATCCCCGCCTCGACGAGTGGCGCAAGGTCCGCGCCGCCGTCGACCCGCAAGGAATCTTCCACTCCGATCTGTCCCGAAGGTTGGCCCTGTGATCGACGCCGTTGGAAACCCGCAGTCCCTGTTCATCCTCGGTGGTACGTCCGACATCGCGTTGGCGACCGCGGAGCAGTACGCGAACCAGCGCCCGCTGCGGATCGTGCTGGCCGCGCGCCCGGAGGAGGCCGACCTCGTCGCTGCCGCCGCGGAGCGGCTGCGCAAGACCGGCAGCACGGTCAGCACCATCGAGTTCGAGGCCACCGACCCGGAAACGCACGGCGACGTGGTCGAGAAGGCCTTCGCCGACGGCGACATCGACGTCACCCTGGTCGCCTTCGGCGTGCAGCTCGACAACGAGAAGTGCTGGACCGACCCGGCCGCCGCACGGCTGACCGCGGAGGTCAACTACGTGGCGCCGATGTCGCTGGGCGTGCACCTGTCGAACAAGCTGCGCAAGCAGGGCCACGGGCACCTGGTGATGATGGCGTCGCCGGCCGGTGAGCGCGCCCGCCGGACGAACTTCGTCTACGGCTCCGCCAAGGGCGGCATCGACCTGTTCTACTCCGGCCTGACCTACGCCCTGGAGGGCTCGGGCGTGAAGGTCACGGTCGTGCGCCCGAACTTCGTGAAGACGAAGCTCACCGCGGGCATGAAGCCGGCCCCGATGGCGCAGACGCCGGAGCAGGTCGGCGCGGCGATCATCGACGCCGTCCGCAAGGGCAAGGAGTCCATCTGGGTTCCGGGCCAGATGCGCTGGGTGATGGTCGTGCTGCGGCACCTGCCGCGGGCGATCTTCCGCAAGCTGTCGTTCTGATCTCGACCGCACGAAGGGCCGCCGGGTGCACCGGCGGCCCTTCGTCGTGTTCGGGCGTGGTTCCGGCGGAGCTCGTCCCGCGGGATCACGCCAGCGGTCCGTGCACCCGGTTTCCGGCCCGGCTTCGCGGCGGCCGGGCGGCACCGGCCCACCCCCGCGGGCCGGTGCCGCCGGTCAGCGGGCGCGCAGCGGGAGCTTCCGGACCCCGGTCATGTTCGGGTTGGGCTGGAACTCCGGCGGATCGGCCGGGTCGGTGGCGAGGACGGGGAACCGGTCGAACAGCTTGCCGAGCGCGACGCGCCCTTCGAGCCGAGCCAGCGGCGCGCCGACGCAGAAGTGGATGCCGCGCCCGAAGCCGAGGTGCGGATTGGGGTTGCGGGTCGGGTCGAAGACGTCCGGGTTCGAGAACCGCCGCGGATCCCGGTTCGCGGCGGCGGCCCACACCATCAGCAGCTGATCGGCGGGAATGCGCTGACCGCCGAGCTCGGCCTCGGTGCTGGTGACCCGCCCGAGCGTGGCGAACGGGCTGAGGAACCGCAGCGATTCCTCGATCACGGCGGGCAGCGAGGACCGCTCGGCGCGGGCGCGGGCCTGGTGCTCGGGGTGGGCGTCGAGGCAGAGCACGGTGTTGCCCAGCAGCATCGTGGTCGTGATGTGCCCGGCGATGAGCAGCACGTTCGCGAAGTTGACGACTTCCGCGCGGGTGAGCCGCTCGCCGTCCACCTCGGCTTCGACGAGCTTGCTGAGCAGGTCCTCGCGCGGGTGCGCGCGGCGTTCGTCGACGTGCCCGCCCAAGTACTCGGTCAGGTTGCGGACCTGGGCGAGCACCGCGTCGAGCTCGCGCTGCTGCTCCGGCGTCTGCTCCTTGAGCGACAGCGTCGCGTCGCGGGTGAACATCGCGTCCACCCACTCCTTGAACAGCCCGCGGTCGCTCGCGGGCACGCCCAGCAGCTCGGCGATGACGATCACCGGCAACGGGTAGGCGAGGTCGGCGACGAGCTCCAGCCGGTCCGCGCCGTCGACGGCGTCGAGCAGTTCGTCGGTGAGTCCGGCGATGCGCGGTTCGAGCCCGGCGACGACCTTCGGGGTGAAGGCGTGGCTGACGAGCTTGCGCAGCTTCTCGTGCTCCGGCGGGTCCATCCGCACCAGGTTGCCGTCGGCGAACTCGTCGCCCTGCGGGAACAACCTGCTGGTGTCGGAGGAGAACGTAGCCGGGTCGCTGAGCAGCTGGACGGCTTCCGGGTGCCCGTAGACGTTCCACAGCCCGGTCGCCTCGTCGTGCTGCACGGGGCCGTCGGGCCGTTCGCCGTGCAGCCAGAACTGCGACGTCGGTAATCCCCAGTTCTCGATCGCGGTCATGATGTCCCCTCCATCAAGCGTCGACGGGTATCACCGGGAGGCGTTCGCCGCGTCCAACGCGTCGAAGAGCTCCCGGTAGTCGGTGATCAGTTCGGTGAGCAGCGCGTCGATCCGGTCCGCGACCGCGCGCACCACGGCCGGGTCCGGTCGTTCCGGCGGTTCGAAGGCGTACCGGATGGTGTGGGCGAGGGCGTCGGCCTTGAGTTCCCGGTCGATGCCGGAGACCGCGGGCTTGTAGTCGTCGGCCAGGAAGAACCCGAGCGCGGCGGCGTTGAGCGTGTAGGCGAGGTCGGGCACGTCCGCGCGCAGCAGCCCGGACTCGGCGAGCACCGAGTAGAAGCGCTCGTTGGTCTCCTGCATCCGATCGGAGTCGGCGCGCTCCCGGAGCGCCCCCAGCATCTCGGTATCGCCGGTGACCAGCGCCAGCGCCAGCGGCCGGCGGAAGGTCACGAGGTAGGCCAGCCGCAGCAACCGGTGCGGGCGGACCTCGTCCGGGTCGGCGCGCAGCGCCCCCAGCACGTCCTCGACCAGGGCGACCGACTCGCGGACCAGCAGGCTCTGGAACAGCGCGACCTTGGTCTTCCAGTGCAGGTAGACGGTGCCCTTCCCGACGCCGGCCTGGCGGGCGACGTCGTCGATGGTCACCTTCCGGTAGCCGTGGCGCAGCAGCAGTTCCCCTGCGGCGTCGAGGATCCGGTCGGCTCGGGCGGTGTCGCGGGGCACTGGTGTCCTCTCCTCCGCCGGGCGCGGCGGTGCGGTCTCGTGACTTCGTGACCGGATTCGCAGATCTGGTCACGAAGTCACGCTAGACCTGCCGGGAGCCGGCGGGCAAGCCTCTTCACGGGACTGCGGAGCGCCACCGCCGGCTCGGCGTCGCGCCCCTCGCGGGACGGGGTCGGCCCACTTCCGAGCCCGGGTGATCACCGCGGACACCCGCGGTGATCGCCCGGAGGCGGTCAGGATGTGCGCAGCGGAAGCCGCTGCACGCCGGTCAAGCTCGGGTGCCGGCGGAAGCGGGGCGGGTCCTCCGGGACCGTGCCGAAAGCCGGGAACCGGTCGAGCAGCTGACCGAGCACCACCTCGCCCTCCAACCGGGCCAGCGGGGCGCCGAGGCAGAAGTGGACGCCCCGGCCGAAACCGAGGTGCGGATTCGGGTCGCGGGTCGGGTCGAACACGTCCGGGTCCGGGAACCGCCGCGGATCGCGGTTGGCGGCGCCGAGCCACACCGAGACCGGCCGATCGGCCGGAATGCGCCGACCGCCCAGCTCCACCTCCGCGGTCGTCACCCGCGAGACCGAGGCGAACGGGCTCAGCAAGCGCAGCGACTCCTCGATCACGGCGGGCAGCACGCGGCGGTCGGCGCGAGCGCGGGCCTGGTGCTCGGGGTGGGCGTCGAGGCAGAGCACGGTGTTGCCCAGCAGCATCGTGGTGGTGAGGTGGCCCGCGATGAGCAACGAGGTCGCGAAGTGGGCCACCTCGGCGCGCGTCAGCCGCACGCCGTCCACCTCGGCCTCGACGAGCCGCGTGAGCAGGTCCTCCCGCGGGTGCGCGCGCCGCTCGTCGGCGTGCTCGGTCAGGTAGTCGCGCAGCTTCCGGAACATGGCCACCGCGGTCCGCGTCCGCTGCTCCGGATCCGAGTCGGAGCCTTCGGGCTCCGTCCCGCCGAGCGCCACGTCGACCCATCCCGTGAACAGCTCGCGTTCGTCGGCGGGCACACCCAGCGATTCGGCGATGACGATCGACGGGAGGGGGTGGGCGACGTCGGCCACCAGGTCGAGCCGGTCGCCCGCGCGGTCGAGCAATTCGCGGGTGATCTCGGCGATGCGCGGTTCGAGCCCGGCGACGACCTTCGGGGTGAAGGCGCGGCTGACGAGCCTGCGCAACTTCGTGTGCTCCGGCGGATCCCACTGCAGCAGGTCGCCCTCGACGAACTCCTGCATCTGGGGTTGCAGCCTGCTCGTGTTCGACGAATAGGACCGCGGATCGCCGAGCACGCTCACCGCCTCCGCGTGGCCGTACACGTGCGCGCCGTCGGTGTCGGGGTCGCGCTGGACGGCGGTCGCCGGTCGTTCGCCGCGCAACCAGAACTGCGATTCCGGCAGTCCCCAACGCTCGCTCGTGATCATGAATCGTCCCCCGTGGTGGTCGAAGAGCCGTACCGCTTCCCGTTCCAGCGGTACGGAGCCGGCTCAGCCCCGTCGAGCGATTTCGCTGAGAGCCTTCGACCGCGTGCTCCGTGCGGTGGGGCGCCGGCGCCCCGCGTGTGTCGGCGACGGTGCGTCACGGCTGCGGGCCCAACGCCGCCCCTCGTCACCCGAAAGTGCAGACCCGTAGTGGCTGACCTGCCTGGACGGTCTTGACCGGCGCGCGTTCACCCCGCAGGAGGACTAGCTTCGAGTGTCACCTGAGACGTCGCCAGAAGGGAGCTGTCATGGGACTCGGCAGCCTCAAGGACAAGCTGTTGAACATGGGCAAGCAGCACAGCGACAAGGTCGAACAGGGCATCGACAAGGGAAGTGATGCGGTCAAGAAGAAGTTCGGCCACGAGCAGCAGATCGACCAGGCAGCCGAGAAGGGCAAGGACTACTTCCGCAACGAGGGCTCAGGGCCGCAGCAGTAGTTCGCGCTCCGCTGCGCGGCCGAAGCCGAACCGGAGGGACCTGGCGAGGGTGGTCCCGCCCGCGTGGTGGCCGGCAGCGCCCCGGAGAGGGGTCGTCCCGCACGCGCGCGGGGCGGCCCCTCTCCCTCGTCCGGGGCCGTTCCCGAGGACGGGATTCCCGGGGACGGGAACCGCCCGCGCGGAAGTCACGCCCGCACCGCGATCGCCAGGCCCTGCCCGACGCCCACCGAGGCCGCCGCGATGCCCAGCCCGCCGCCCCGGTGCCGCAGGTGGCGGCACAGGTCCAGCACGATCCGCGGCATCGACGCCCCCAGCGGATGCCCGTAGGCGAGCGCACCGCCGTGCACGTTCACCCGCTCCCGGTCCACGCCGGGCAGGTGCTCCAGCACCGCCAGCACCACCGCCGCGAAGGTCTCGTTGATCTCCCACAGGTCCACGTCGGCCGCGGTCCTGCCGAGCTTGCGCAGCAGCGCGCGGATCGCGGGCACCGCGGACAGCGCGAAGTGGTGCGGTTCCGTCCCGGTGCTCGCCGACCCCACCAGCTCGCCCCACGGCCGCAGGCCGAGCCGCTCGGCCTGCGCCTCGGTGCCGATCAGCGCGGCCAGCGCCCCGTCCGACAGCGGCGCCGAATTCCCCACCGTCACCGGCCCGTCCGGGGAGAACGCGGAGTCGAGCCTGCCGAGCTTGCGCAGGTCGGTGTCCGGCCGCACCGACTCGTCGCGGCGCACCACCTCCCCGTCGGGCGCGGTCACCGGGAACGCGAACCCGTCGTGCAGGCCCGCGTCCCACGCGGCCGCCGCCCGCCGGTGCGAGCGCAGCGCGCACTCGTCCAGCTGGTGGCGGGTGATGCTGAGGTCCAGCGCGGTCCGCTCCGCGGCGTGCCCGAGCGGCACCGTCCACGCCGACGGCATCCGCGGGTTCACCAGCCGCCAGCCCGCCGCGGTGGACGCCGCCTCCATCCGGTCCGGCATGGCGCGGTCGGCGCGCGGCACCACGAACGGCGCGCGGCTCATGCCCTCCACCCCGCCCGCGACGAGCAGTTCGGCCTCGTCGGCCTTGACGGCCCGCGCCGCCTGCACGAGCGCCTCACCGCCGGAGGCGCACAGCCGGTTGACGGTGACGCCGGGGACGGTGGCGGGCAGGCCTGCGAGCAGCGCCGCCATCCGCGCCACGTTCCGGTTCTCCTCGCCTGCACCGTTGGTGTTGCCGAACAGCACGTCCTCGATGCGCGCCGAGTCGAGCAGCCCGCTGCCGCCCGGCCCGTGCCTGCGCAGCAGTTCGGTCAGCGGCAGGGCGGCGAGGTCGTCGACGCGGATCCCGGACAGCGCTCCCCGGTAGCGTCCGAACGGGGTGCGGGCGGCGTCGAGGACGTAGGCGCGGGCCATGCCTCCATGCTGGCCGAACCGGCGGTGCCGGTGGAAGGTCCGGGCGCGGTTGCTGTCAGGTCGCTGGGAGTTCCACGGTGGCGGACTTCTCGCCGAGCGCGGTGACGCGCCCGCCCCGCGCGCCGAGCTCCCGCAGCTTCCGCAGGTCGCGGTCCCCGCGCAGCGCCACCTCTTCGGTGGTCCGGTCGGGGTCGCCGATCCGCTCCAGCTCGCCGCGCGCCGCGAAGCCCGCGTCGACGGTGCTCTTCAACGCCCCGGTGGAGGCCAGCGAGCCGCGCGCGGCGCCGAGGCGGCCGAGCGCGTCGTCCACCGCGTCCAGCAGCGCCACCCGGTTGCCCTCGGTCATGGCCCGCACCAGCTCCGGGTCGGACGCGGCGACCCGGGTGGCGTCCCGGAACGACCCGGCGGCCAGCGACAGCGCGAGCGGCCCGCCGTCCGCGCCGACGGCGGCGAGCACGTTCGCGAACACGTGCGGCAGGTGCGAGATGCGGGCGACGGCGTCGTCGTGCTCGGCGGCCGAGGTGGCGACGACGTGCGCACCGCAGTCCAGCGCCAGTTCGGCCGCGTCCCGCCACGCCTCCAGCGCGGTGCCCTCCTCGACGACGACCGCCCACGGCGCGCCGCGGAACAGCTCGGCCGACCCGGCGGCCCAGCCGGAGGACGCGGTGCCCGCCATCGGGTGGCCGCCCGCGTAGCGCGCGCCGGGCAGCAGGCCGCGCACCTCGGCGTCCACCGGGTCCTTCACGCTGACCACGTCGGTGAGCCGGACCTCCGGCGCGTGCCAGGCGATGTCGCGCAGCACGGCGCGCACCGCGGTCAGCGGGGTGGCGACGACGACGAGGGCGTCCTGCTCGGCGGCGAGCCGCAGCGCCTCCTCGGTGCTCTCCACCCGGTGCCCGTCACCGCGGGCCCCGGCGGCGTCGTCGTCCCCCGCGGTGGCGCCCCAGGCGGGGCGTCCGGCGGCGGTGGCGGCGCGCAGCACCGAGCCACCGATCAATCCCAGTCCGATCACGCACACGGCACGCATGCGTCCATCCTGCCCGACCCCGCGGCGACCCAGCGCCACCCGGTCGTGCGGTTGTGCACCCCCGTTCGCGGTGCCGAAGGTCACGAGCGCGCAATAGTGCTTTCGGGTGGCACCTGCACGCTCTACCGTTGTCCGCATGACAGGGCAGGAGCCGGAGGCGGGCTTCGCCGTGGCCGTGGTTCGCGAGGACGGCCGGTGGCGGTGCAGTGCGTTGGAGGGCTCGTTGTTGGGCGGGCTCGACGACACGATCACCGCGTTGCGGGCGTTGCGCTCGACCGGCGCGGTGTTCGGCATGTGCAACGTGGACGACGAGTTCTTCGTGCTGATCCGCCCGGTTCCCGGCGGCGTCGACCTGCTGCTGTCGGACGCGGCGGCCGCCCTGGACTACGACATCGCCGCGGACGTGCTGGACCTGCTCCGCGCCGACGCGCCCGACGAGGACGACGACGAGGTGTGGCCGGAGGGCAACCTGTCGATCCTGTCCGACATCGGCCTCCCCGAGGGCGAACTCCTCGTGATCATCGAAGAGGTCGATCTGTACCCGGACGAGCAGCTGGAGATGATCGCGCAGCGCTGCGGCTTCGGAGACCAGTTCGCGGGCGTGCTGGAGAAGCTGGACCAGTGACGGCCCGCGACGCCGAACTGGTGCGCGCCGCGCTGGAGATCGCCCCCGCCGCGCTGGCCACCGGCGACGTGCCGATCGGTGCCGTGGTCGCCGCCCCCGACGGCCGCATCCTGGCCCGCGCGCACAACCGCCGCGAAGACCTCGCCGACCCCACCGCGCACGCCGAGGTGCTCGCGCTGCGCGCCGCCGCCGCGGAGTGGGGCGACGGCTGGCGGCTCGCCGACTGCACGCTCGCGGTGACCGTGGAGCCGTGCACGATGTGCGCGGGCGCGCTCGTCCTGTCCCGGGTGTCCCGGCTGGTGTTCGGCGCGTGGGAGCCGCGCACCGGCGCCGTCGGATCGTTGTGGGACGTGGTGCGCGACCGCCGCAGCAACCACCGCCCCGACGTGGTGGGCGGCGTGCTCGCGGCCGAGTGCGCGCAGCTGCTCGAAGGCTTCTTCGGCCGCCACCGGTGATCTGCACCACGTGCGCGTGATGCGGGATCATGGTGGGTACTCCTACGCGTGACCGAACCCTGCGGAAGGAGTCACCATGGGCGTGTTCGACAAGGCCAAGCACCAGGCTCAGCAGTGGACCGGCAAGGCCAAGGAAGCGGCCGGGAACGCCACCGGCAACGACGAGCTGAAGAACGCCGGGAAGCGCGACCAGGTCGAAGGCCAGGTCAAGGAGACCGGTCAGGACGTCAAGGACAAGGCCGCCGGCGCCGTGCAGGACGTCCAGGACAAGCTCAAGGGCTCCGGCGAGGGCGAGTCCAGCGGTTCCTGATCGCCGACCCCCGCCTGAGGCGCCGAACAGGCGTGCAGTAGCCTAGTCGGCGGTAGCGTGTCCGAGCGGCCGAAGGAGCGCGCCTCGAAAGCGCGTGAGGTGAGAGCCTCCGTGGGTTCGAATCCCACCGCTACCGCCAGCGAAGAGCCGGTCCCCACAGGGGACCGGCTCTTCGGCGTTCGGGGCCCGGTTCCGGGGGCACCGCGCACGGTGAGGTGGCTCTGCTCCCGGCACCGTCCCGTCGGGGTGCGACCTCCTGACCGCCCGCGGGCCGTGCACCGCGATCCCGGGTCGACCCGGAGCGGATGACGGCGCCACCGGCATCGAGTTCCTCGTGGTCCGCGACGACCGGGTCGTGGAAGTCCGCTCGTACCCGGCGAACCGGCCGTTTCGCCGCTGACCGCCGTGGCCCGCTACTTCTGTCGCGTGGTGGTGGGGTGGCGGAACCTCAGCGGTCCCCTCGCTGCGGGATCGATGTCACGAGTGGCTCTCCGCCACACGAGAAATCGCCGTCCTCGCGAGGGGACCGCTGAGAACCCGCGGGTGGTCGTTCTGCGTGCGTGGTCGGTGCTCATCGGCTTCGCCGCTGCCAAGACACGGACACGCCTCGCGGGGAGGTTCGCAGAACGGGCGGGTCCGCCGGGCGCGACGCCCCGCCGGGTCAGCTGCTCGGCGGGTGCGGGCGGTTCTCGACGTTCATCGGTTCGATGCGGCCGGAGTCCTCCTCGCCCGCGAAGTCCTCCCAGTCCATGTTGGCGATCGACAGGTTGATCTCCATCTCGACGAGGGCGCCGGTGGTGGCGCGGCGGGTCTCGCCGAAGCTGTCCTCGTGCAGGCTGACCACCAGCACGTCGTGCTCGGGCGAGGTCATGGCGTGCGCATCGGCGATGACGAGCAGCGGCCAGTGCGACTCCGCCGGGACGAGGGCGGCCAGCTGCGCGGGGGTGAGCCCGGCGTAGCGGCGGTCGTCGAGCGGGATCACGTTCGCCGACCAGGGTTCGTCGTCCGGCTCGTCGCCTTCGAAGTAGTCGGCGGTGGTGCGGGCCGCGGTCGCCGCCCAGGCCGTGTCGTCGGAGAAGTCGGTGCGCACCACCGGAATCGCCTCGGTTCCGGGGAGCGCGGGGGAACCGGCGGCGAGCTTCGGCTTCCGCGGGCGGGCGCGCCGGGCGGGCGGCTCGGGCGGCTCGTGCGCCCACAGCACCTCGTCGTGCTCGTCGACCAGGGCGAGGCGCCCGTCGTCGGTCACCAGCATCGCTTCCGCGCGCACGTCGCGCGCCGGGCCGACGATGCCGGGTAGCGCGTAGCCGTCCGGCCGGACGGTGCGCGGCTCGCCGTCCTCGGTGAGCGCGAACCCGTCGCCCCGCCGGATCGGCTCGTGCCACAGCACCGGACCGTCCACCCGGGACAGGAAGCACGCGTCCTCCTCGCCGACGACGAACTGGTACTCGCCGTTCGCGGAGGTCAACGAGGCGTTCCGCAGCGACTGCCCGCGCCGCACCCGGTGCGCGTCGGCGGGGGAGTTCCAGCCGTCCCAGCGCTTCGGCGCGCGCGGCGACTCCCACAGCACGTGGCCCTGCGCGTTCTTCAGCACGATCTTGCCCCAGTCGTGGACCAGCAGGGACTCGACCGGTTCGCGCTGCGGGCCGGTGGACCAGAGCCGCTCGCCGGTGTGCGCGTAGACGACGAGGTCGCCGTCCTCCTCCAGCGCCAGGCGGCCGGGGCGGCCGAACGCCGAATCCGGATCGGACGCCGCGGGCGAGTGCAGCACGCCCCGCTGGTAGTTCGTGCCGGTGGCCCACACCGCGAACGAGTCCGCGTTCCGGTAGAGGACGACGTTGCCGTCGTGCTGGTGCACCAGGCCGTACTCGCCGCTCGGGCAGCTCACCGCACCGCGGCTCAGGTGCTCGCCCGGCCGCAGCACGAGCGCGTATCCGTATCCAGGTCTCACGCCGCGCGAGACTAGATCAGCGCACCGACAGGCCGGCGGCTATCCGAGCCGGGCGTGGATCTCGGGCAGCAGGCTCTCGCCGAACGCCTGCTTCAACCGCTCCTTCGCCTTCTCCAGCAGCAGCTCCTGGAGCGGGTCCAGGCAGTGCCGCACCACGGCCGGATGCCGGGGCGGGGACTTGCACAGCACGACCGCGAGCGTCCGCAGCGCGGGCAGCAGCGCGGTGGCCTGCGCGATCCCGGTGAGACCGAGCGCTTCGGTGAGGCGGGTCCAGAGCTGCTGCACGCACGCGGAGACGACCTTGGCGGGAATCTTGCGGCGGCCCGCGTTGACCACCTTGTCGAGCTGTTTTCCCACCACCTGGGGAATCGCGTCCCAGGCGCGCTTCGACTCCTCGATCACCACGACCAGCTGCACGAGCAGTTCGCACCAGAAGTGCTCCGCCATCGCCGCGCGCGTTCCGGCGCCCAGCGGGCCGAAGTCCCGCTCGACCTGGTCGAGGACCTGGCCGAGCAGCTCGCCCACCGCTTCGACCCGGTCCACGTCGGTGCGGGCGGTGGCGAGCTTCCGGTCGGTGTCCGCCCGTTCCCGGGCCGCGGTGTCGGCTTCCTCGTCGGACGTCGGAGGTGGTGGAGATTCCCGCCGTCCTGCACCGGACCCGGTGGCTCCGTCGTCGGGCGTCGAATCCGGTGGGGGCCGCTGCTGCTCTGCACGGGGCTCGGCGCTCCGGTGCACCGCGCGGAGCGCCCGGAGCACCTGTTCGCGCGCGGTGTCCACTGCGGCGCGCTTGTGCCCGATCGTCGAGCGGTAGCGGTTCCCGGAGGCCTTGCGCTCGGCCGCCTCCCACCTGCGGTCGGCTCGTTCCCGGAAGTCGTCGAGGGCGTCGGGGGAGGGGTCGCGGATCAGCGAAACGGCGCCGGGCCACCCGTGTCGGGTGTTGTTGCACCGGCACTTGCAGGTTTCGCCGTCGGCACGTTCGCAGTTGGACGGATGCGTCAATGCTCCTCCAGGGCGTGGAAGAAGAGCCGCCGCCAACGGATGCTTCCGGGCAGCGCGGCCCGTCCCTACCGCTGGTCCAGCGAAACTCGCTGCGTCGCGGACCAGGTCGCGGGCTCGTCCGTTCGGTGCGTCCGACGGGTTCGGACGGTGGTGGGGGACCACTCGGCGCACCGGCGTTCGCCGCCGAACGGGGACGCCGCCCCTGGTGCACTGCTCCGTTCCGGCGAGCGCGTCGACCGGGTGCTCGCCGCCGGATCGGCGGCGGTGGTGCTGTGGAGAGCCCCGATCTTTGGTGAATGTCCGGGTTTTCGGCGGGGATGCTGCGGGGTGGGTCGGTGCAGGCGTCGGCGGAGGAGCGCGGAACATGTGCGGGATCGCGGGACTGGTGTCGTTCGAGGACGACGTGAACCGTCGGCGGGACGTCGTGGCGGCGATGACGGAGACGATGGCCTGCCGCGGCCCGGACGCGGCGGGCGTCTGGCTGGACCGGCACGTCGCGCTCGGCCACCGCAGGCTCGCCGTGATCGACATCGAGGGCGGGGCGCAGCCGATGCGCGCGGACACCCCGGACGGCCCGGTGGTGCTGACCTACAGCGGTGAGACCTACAACTTCCAGGAGCTGCGCGAAGAACTGCGCGGCCGCGGCCACCGGTTCGGCACGTCCAGCGACACCGAGGTGGTGCTGCGCGGCTACCTGGAGTGGGGCGAGGAGCTCGTCGACCGGCTCAACGGCATGTACGCGTTCGCGATCTGGGACGGCCGCGCCGAGAAGCTCGTCATGGTGCGCGACCGGATGGGCATCAAGCCGTTCTACTTCCAGCGCACCCGGGACGGCGTGCTGTTCGGTTCGGAGCCGAAGGCGATCCTGGCGCACCCGGACGTGCGGCCGGTGATCGCGGCGGACGGGGTGAACGAGCTGCTCGGCGGCATCAAGACGCCGGGGCACGCGATCTGGGCGGACATGCGCGAGGTGGTGCCGGGCACGCTGGTCGTGGTGGACCGGGACGGGCTGCGCGAACGCACCTACTGGACGTTGCGGACCGCCGAGCACACCGACGACCTCGACACGACGATCGGCACGATCCGCGAGCTGCTGGACGATTCGGTGCGGCGGCAGCTGACCGCGGACGTGCCGCTGGGCGTGCTGCTGTCCGGCGGCCTGGATTCGAGCGCGCTGACCGCGTTGTCGGCGGGCCGGCTGGCGGAGCGGGACGAGCGGGTGCGCAGCTACTCGGTGGACTTCGTGGGGCTGGCGGAGAACTTCCGCCCGGACGACATGCGGGCGACGCCGGATTCGCCGTTCGTGCACGACGTGGCGCGGCACGTCGGGTCGGTGCACCAGGACATCGTGCTCTCCGACGCGGCGCTGGCCGATCCGGTGACGCGGCGGAAGGTGCTGGCGGCGAAGGACTTCGCGGTCGGCGCGGCCGATGTGGACACCTCGCTGTACCTGCTGTTCCAGGCGATCCGGGAGCACTGCACGGTCGCCCTGTCCGGGGAGACCTCGGACGAGCTGTTCGGCGGCTACCCGTGGTTCCACGACCCGGTGGCGCAGCAGGCCGAGATCTTCCCGTGGATGGTGCCGGTGTTCGCCGCCGGTGAGATGTCCGCGGACGAGGGCGGGCCCGCGGTGTCGGAGTTCTTCGACCCGGACCTGGACGCCCGGATCGACCTGATGACCTACCTGAAGGACCGCTACCGCGACGCGGCCGCCGAAGTGGAACCGCTGCCCGGCGAAGACCCGCACGAGGCGCGGATGCGGGTGATGAGCCACGTGCACCTGACCCGCTTCCTGCGGGCGCTGCTGGACCGCAAGGACCGGATCAGCATGGCCGTCGGACTGGAGGTGCGCGTCCCGTTCTGCGACCACCGGCTGGTCGAGTACGTGTTCAACACGCCGTGGGCGATGAAGAGCTTCGACGGCCGGGAGAAGAGCCTGCTGCGCGCCGCCACCCGCGACGTGCTGCCGGAGTCGGTGCTGCAGCGGGTGAAGAGCCCGTACCCGTCCACCCAGGACCCGGGCTACGCCGGGAAGTTGCAGGCGATGGGCCGCGAGGTGCTGGCCGACCCGGACCACCCGATGTTCCAGGTCATCTACCGCAAGTGGTTCGACGCGACGGTGAGCACGCCATCCGCGGAACTCCCCGGCTACGAGCGGGAGAAGCTGGACCGAGCCCTCGACATCGCCGCCTGGCTGGAACAGCACCGCCCGGAGATCCGGGTCTGAACTGCGGTCGTCCCTCCTGCTGCGTGCGGGTGGGGTGGCGGAACCTCGGCGTCCTCCACGCTGCGGGACCGTTTTCACCGGTGGCTCCGCCACAGGCGAAAACACCGTCCTCGCGAGGAGAACGCGGAGAACCCGCGGGTAGTCCGGTTGCTCGCTGGGTCGCCGCTCATCGGCTTCGCCACTGACGAGAAAGGGCCGAGACCGCCGGGTGGTGTCGAAGTCGGGCGGTGCGCTGTTCGTCCGGTGCGGTGTTGCCCGGCGTACGGGTGAAATCGGTGGAGACGTCACCTGGGCGCGGTAGCGTCGAGCGCCGCTGTGATCGTTCGAGCGCTGGGGGTTCGGGTGGGTTCGTCGAAGGTGCTGGCCGGGACGTTGGCCGCGTGCGGGGTGCTGGTGGTGCTGCCGGGTTCGGCGGCGGCCGCCGAGGTGCGCATCCACGACATGCAGGGCGCGGGCCGCGTCTCCCCGTTGCTGGGGCAGCAGGTCAGCGGGGTGCCGGGCGTGGTCACCGGTGTCCGGACCGAGGGCACCGCACCGGGTTTCTGGTTCCAGGACCCGGAACCCGACGGTGATCCGCGCACCAGCGAGGGTCTGTTCGTCTACACCCCGGACGAGCCGCCGCAGGTCGCGGTGGGCGACGTGGTGGCCGTGTCCGGCACGGTCGCCGAGTACTACGCGGTCGGCGACGGCGAGCAGCCGGACACCACGCCGAACCAGTCGGTGACCGAGCTGAACCGCGCCGGCTGGCAGGTCACCGGCTCCGCACCCGTCCCGGCGGCGGAGCCGATCACCCCGGACTCGGTGCCGGAGGCCTACGCACCGGACGGCGAGCTGGACGCGCTGCCGCTGGATCCGGCCCGGTTCGCGCTGGACTTCTACGAGTCCCGCGAGCACATGAACGTCTCCGTCGCCGACGCGCGCGTGGTGGGCCCGACCGACTCGTACGGCGCGCTGACCGTCACCTCGAAGCCCGCGCAGCAGGCCGGCGAGCGCGGCACCACCACCTACACCGGCTACGACGAGCCGAACTCGGGCCGGTTGAAGGTGGAGCCGGTGGGCCTGCCGGTCCCGGCGGCGAACGTCGGCGACGAGCTGGCGGGCCGCACCGAGGGGCCGCTGGACTACAGCCGGTTCGGCGGCTACCTGCTGGCGGCGACGTCGCTCGGCGAGCACCGGCCGGTGGGCGTCGAACCGGAGGTCACCCGCGCGCAGGACGCGGCCGAGCTGGCCGTCGCCACCTACAACGTGGAGAACCTCGCGGGCACCGACGAGCAGGCGAAGTTCGACCGGCTGGCCCGCGGCGTCGCCGTGAACCTGGCATCCCCGGACGTGATCGCCCTCGAAGAGGTGCAGGACGACACCGGCGCCGCCGACGACGGGGTGGTCGCCGCCGGTGGCACGCTGCGCCGCCTGGTGGACGCGATCGCCGTGGCGGGCGGCCCGCGCTACGAGTGGCGGCAGATCGACCCGGTGGACGGCGCCGACGGCGGGCAGCCGGGCGGCAACATCCGGGTGGCGTTCCTGTTCGACCCGGCCCGGGTGTCCTTCGTGGACCGTCCCGGCGGGGACGCGGTCACGCCGGTCCGCGCGGTGCCCGCGGGGGACCGCGCCGAGCTGAGCGCCTCCCCGGGCCGCATCGCGCCCGCCGACCCGACGTGGGAGGCGAGCCGGAAGCCGCTGGTCGGCGAGTTCTCGTTCCGCGGCGAGCAGGTGTTCGTCGTCGCGAACCACTTCACCTCGAAGGGCGGCGACCAGCCGTTGCACGGCCGGTTCCAGCCGCCCGCGCGGGATTCGGAGCGGCAGCGCGGTGCGCAGGCCCGGCTGGTGCGCGGCCTCGTCGGCGAGCTCACCGCGATCGATCCGGGCGCGAAGGTCGTCGTCACCGGCGACCTCAACGACTTCGGGTTCTCCCCTGCGGTGTCCGCGCTGACCGAGGGCGGGCTGCTGACCTCCGCCGCCGACGCGCTGCCGCCGGTGGAGCGGTACAGCTACGTGTACGAGGGCAACGCCCAGGCGCTCGACCACGTGCTCACCACCTCGGGCGTCGGGCGGGTGGACTACGACGTGGTGCACGTGAACGCGGAGTTCGCCGACCAGACCAGCGACCACGACCCGCAACTGGCACGCCTTCGGCCTTGACCGCCTTCCCGCTCCCGTTGCTCGGGGGTGGGGTGGCGGAACCTCAGCGGTTCCCTCGCTGCGGGATCTTTTTCCCGAGTGGCTCCGCCCCGAGCCAAAAAGCTGTCCT